>CAZJNL010000763.1:0-3376 GCA_964546515.1 uncultured Oscillatoria sp. | reverse complement strand
TGTCGTTGCGGCGTGATTGGTTTGTACTGACACACTGGGCGAAAAACATCCACTTGAAAACGTTAGTAAAATCCCGAGCGCACCCCAGAAACCTAGGGGGCTTGAAACTGGGGTGGGTGGGTTCATGGGTTTTTCTGCTACTTTGTGTTTATATTAAAACTTCCCACAGCAGTTGTGCCGCCGCTGTAAAAAAACTTCATAGTCGGAGCGGTTTTAGTTGCAGAATGGGAATGCCCCTCATCCCCCCGCTGACAACTGCCGGTGCTTTCAGCCGGTGTGGGGGCGCTCCCGCCGGGGAGCATGCCCTTTTTGCTAAGACGCTCACCCCCTCACCCCCCGCGCCCTTCGCCATAAAGGGAGAGGGGGGGAAATTTTAATAATTCTCCCCTCTCCCACAAGGGGAGAGGGGTTGGGGGTGAGGGGGTACAAAAATAGGATGCTCCCCTCCCGCCGCGCCGGGGGGGAATACCGGCACCGGCACCTTTTACATGGGGTGCAACAATGGCACAATAGTTTTAGCAAGAACTCACTGATTGCGGATTAAAATCGTGGCATACAAAATAGGTTTGTTGGGACTCGGAACAGTAGGCACCGGCACGGCGGAAATTTTGCTCTCCCCAGAGGGGCGTCACCCGCTGCTGCAGGAATTGCAAATCCATAAGGTGGGCGTGCGCACCCCCGACAAACCTCGCACTTTACAAATCTCCCCTGATGTGCTAACAGCAGACCTGGAGTCAATCGTCACCGACCCAGCTGTTGATATTATCGTAGAGGTGATCGGCGGACTAGAACCGGCACGCTCCCTGATCCTGAAAGCGATTGCGCATGGAAAACACGTCGTCACCGCCAACAAAGCTGTCATCGCCCGCTACGGGGACGAAATCTTCACCGCCGCTAACGAAAAAGGCATCTATGTTATGCTGGAAGCAGCTGTTGGCGGCGGTATCCCGATCATCTCCCCTCTCAAACAGTCTTTAGGTGCTAACCGCATTCAATCCGTCACCGGCATCATTAACGGCACCACCAACTACATTCTCACCCGCATGACAGCCGAGGGCGCTGACTTTGCCTCGGTTCTCGCTGACGCGCAGCGGCTGGGTTACGCTGAAGCTGACCCCACTGCAGATGTAGGCGGCTTCGACGCTGCGGATAAAATTGCCATTTTGGCGAGTTTAGCTTTTGCTGGGCGCATCAAGCTAGAAGAAGTTTACCGCGAGGGAATCGAGCAAGTCAGCGCTGCGGATATCGCCTACGCCGACAAACTGGGATTTGTGATTAAATTGCTGGCAATCGCCAAGCGGGAAGAACCCACCGGCACCGATCCTACCGACCGGTTGCAGTTGCGAGTTCACCCCACTTTTGTCCCCAAAACTCACCCCCTAGCCAGTATCAATGGCGTCTACAACGCTATTCTGGTAGAAGGGGAACCGATTGGACAGGTGATGTTTTACGGGCGGGGTGCCGGTGCGGGTCCCACTGCTAGCGCCGTAGTGTCCGATATTATGAATATTGCCGCTATCCTGAAAACCGAAACCGAACCCATACACCATCCCTTGCTCAGCTGCGCCCACCAGCACTACTGCGCCATCGCCCCGATGGAGGAAGTGGTGACGCGATTTTACGCCCGCTTCTTGACAAAAGACGAGCCGGGTGTTATTGGCAAATTAGGCACTAGCTTTGGCAATCATGGCGTCAGCCTGGAATCGATTGTGCAAACCGGCATGCGCGGCGATTTGGCAGAAATTGTCGTCGTCACTCACGATGTCCGCGAAGGCAATTTCCGGCAAGCGCTAGAGGAAATTCGCAACCTGGAAGGGATAGCCAGCATTCCCAGCTTGCTGCGCGTTCTTTAGCCTATCCAGAAACTCGGTTTCCCCAAGAAACCCGGTTTCTTTAAGAAACCGAGTTTCTTATACCGGAGGCGACTTTACCTTTGATTTGACTGACCGGCTCAGGGTGCGCCTTGACTGGCACCCTGCCACTTGCTTAAATTTTTATGTAAAATTTGCTACAGTGGGCGGCAATTGTGCGAGGTTGAGAGCAAAGGCATTTTTTGAGCGCACAGGAGTTTTGTTATGAGTTCTGAAGAACACGCCAGAGAGCGACTGCTCGAGCAACGCCAGCACGAGGAAAAACTGCACCAGTCGATGGTAAGCCGTTCCGAAGCCGAAATCAAGTCACCTGCAGACACTCAGACGCAAGAAGAAGCGCGGGAATTGATGGCTGAGCACCGGCAGCAGGAGGAAAAACTGCACCAGTCTATGTTGAAGAGATCGGAAGAATAAATAGTAGGGTGCGTTCCCAAAGGGAACGCATCCTACTGGCAGAGAAAATCAATCTTCGCTGAGAATCTTAGGCACTTTGAAAAAGTCGCCATCTCCGTCTGGCGCACAGCTGAGGATGTCTTCCCGATGGGGAAAGGGTTGCAGGTCATCCGGTCGCGTTATGTTGCTGACGTCAATGGCTCGCGTGGTGGGCGGCACAGTCGAGGTATCTAGCTCGCTCAGTTGCTCGAAATAGTCGAGAATGCTGCTCAGCTGGGTGGTAAATTTCTCCTCTTCCTCAGCTGTTAGTTCCAAGCGGGCGAGATGAGCTACTTTGTGAACTTGTTCGCGGTCAATCATCGGTTAGCTGTTAGTGGTTAGGGGGCGTGGGGCACAGGGCACCGGGCAATCGGGCGTGGGGAAGAAAAACGCTTTCAATGCCCAGCGCCCAGCGCCCAATTCCCTAAAAATATACGTCCATTGTAGAGCGCCCGGTGGTTTTGAGCCAGTTTTGGGCTTCGATGTAGTTATTGGGCGCTAGGCGAATAGCTTCTTTCCAATAGTCAGCCGCCTTCTGGTACAGCACTTCTGCTTCTTCGTCACTGCCTGCTTCCTTAGCTTCTTCTGCCTGATAGTGGTAGATAACAGCGATGTTGTTCAGTGCCTGGGGCATGCGGGGGTTGAGTTCCAGAGCTTGGCTATAATATTCCAAAGCTTTCTCGTGATCCCCGTTGCTGGTGTGGATCAGCCCGACGTTGTAGAGGATATAGCTGCGGTCGTTGGGATCTTCTTCCAGTTTCAGAGCTTCGTAATAGTTATCTAGGGCTTCTTTGTATTCGCCATCTGCCTGAGCGGACATACCGTCGCGGTAGTAGGCGAAGGCTTCTTTGGCTTTTTGGTTGGTTGGCAGGATCTTGAGGATGATATCTGCCATCACCGTGAAGCTTTTGTCGATGAAGTTGTCGTCCATGTTGTTGTGTAGTTGCTATTTTTTGCTGACGAAGTTGTTGTCAAGTTTATGTTGAGGTTATTGTGTTGTGTTGCTGTTGTTGTTGTTGTTGTCTTGTTGCTCTTTTTGCTGATGAAGTTGTTGTTTGTAACATAATTGCTTT
>CAZJNL010000762.1:0-3379 GCA_964546515.1 uncultured Oscillatoria sp. | reverse complement strand
GTTTATCGCACACCCTTTCCGGGCATTTGCTCTCAATTGCTTCTGTCGCTGTCAGTCCGGATGGCAAAACCCTAGCCACCGGCAGTCACGACGCCACGATTAAGCTGTGGAATTGGCCGAATTCAGACGGAAGTGCCGGCAATCCGACTGCCCCACAAGAGTTGCTCCTGCAGACGCTTTCCGGACATTCCAGGGGGGTGAGCGCGGTAGCTTTCAGTCCGGATGGGCAGACTCTTGCCAGCACTTCTCAGGATGGAACAGTCAAGATTTGGCGCTGTGACTAGAACTGCCGGTGAATTTATTGAGCGCCTAATCGCCCTGCGGAACGCGCCCGTCGCGTCTTAGGAACTAGGGTTAAAAATCTGGAAAAGCTGTACCATAGTGAGGAATCTGTGAGTGCCGGTATGAGCTACTGCCTTAACCCCAATTGCCAGAAACCCCAAAATTTGTCCGGGACAAAATTTTGCCAAACTTGCGGCACAAAGTTGCTGCTGAAAGATCGCTACCGCGCCCTGAAAGTCATTGGACAAGGCGGCTTTGGCAAAACGTTCTTAGGTGTGGATCTGGATAAACCCTCCAAACCCCGCTGCGCGATCAAACAGTTTTTACCCCAAGCCCAAGGCACAAACACTGTCCAAAAAGCAGCTGAGCTATTTGAGCAAGAAGCGGTGCGTCTGGATAGCTTGGGCAGACATCCCCAGATTCCGGAACTGCTGGCGTATTTTACCCAAGATAGCCGGCAGTATTTGGTGCAAGAATTTATCGACGGGCCAAACTTAGCCCAAATCCTGGACGCCGAAGGCGCTTTCAGTGAAGAGCAGATTCGCGACTTGCTGAACAGTTTGCTGCCGGCGCTTCAGTTCATCCACTCTCACCAAGTCATTCACCGAGACATCAAGCCAGAGAACATTATTCGCCGCCCCGAAATGCAGCTTGTTTTAGTAGATTTTGGGGCGGCAAAACATGCTACAATAAGTGCTTTAGCCGTGATGGGAACGGTGATTGGCAGTGCCGGTTACACGGCACCGGAACAAACCAAAGGTAAAGGCGTTTTTGCCAGTGACCTCTACAGTTTAGCCGTGACTTGCATTCACCTGCTAACTCAAGTTAGCCCCTTCGACTTATTTGATGACGGCGAAGGGACTTGGGTGTGGCGAGATTACTTGAAAGCGCCGGTGAGTGACGAGTTAGGTCAAATTCTGGATAAAATGATAGAAGGCGCTATCAAGCGGCGCTATCAGTCAGCTTCGGAGGTGCTGGCAGACCTCAATCCCGAGCCGAATCAAGACACCGCCGCACCGGTTGCCCTTTTTGTTCCTGCAGTTGCCTCAACGCCACAAAAGAAAGACTGGGCATGTGTGAGCACCCTAACTGGGCATTCATGGGTGGTTCATTCGGTTGCCATCACTCCCGATGGGAAAACGCTCGTCAGTGGCAGTGAGGACGCAACGATTAAAATTTGGAATTTAGCCACTGGTCAATTGCAGCTTACCCTTACAGGGCATTCAAACGAGGTAAAATCTGTCGCCATCAGCCCCAATGGGCAGACTATTGTGAGTGGGAGTTGGGACTGCACAATTAAACTGTGGCAACTGAGTACCGGTCAAGAAATCAGCACTCTGGGGCACGGGTACGGAATTAGTTCAGTTGCCATCAGCCCCGACGGTCAGACAATTGCCAGTGGCAGCTGTTTGACCGGCAACATATTCGCTCATGAAGTCATCAAGTTGTGGCAGATGGGAACTGGCAAAGAACTCTGCACCCTCACAGACAGTTACAACGAGATTTATTCCCTCGCTTTCAGCCCCGACGGTCGCACTTTAGCGAGTTGCAGTCCTGGGAATACTCTGACGATTTGCCATCTGGCTACAGGGAAAAAACTCCGCACTCTCCGGGGGCGTTCCGTCGCCTTCAGCCCGGACAGGCTGACGCTAGCCAGTGGCTCGCATGAGGGAACTGTCGAGATTTTGCAGCTGGGTACGGAAAATGTTCTCCGCACCCTAGAGGGGCATGCAGGCGCAATTTATTCTGTCGCATTCAGCCCGGATGGAAAAACTCTTGTCACCGGCAGTGGGGACAGCACAATCAAACTGTGGTTTCCCGACACCGGCAGGGAACTGTGCACCCTAAAAGGGCATTCAGGCGCAGTGAATTCTGTCGCATTCAGCCCGGATGGGCGGACTGTTGTGAGCGGCTCTCAGGACGGAACTATCAAGATATGGCGGTGCGATTAGAACCGCTTGCCGTGCCGGTGCAAGGACTGTCTCTCTTGTAGAGACGCGATTTATCGCGTCTTACCCTCTTGTAGAGACGCGATTCATCGCGTCTGACCCTCTCGCGTCTGACCCTCTTGTAGAGACGCGATTCATCGCGTCTTGCCTTTATCGCCCTCGGTGCGGGGGAAAACTTTTTTCTTTCTTCCTTCTTCAGCCCAGACCCAAAAGCATACAATCTCTCAATGATTTTAAGCCAAATGGCTCCCAACAAATACGCCCTCGCCCTCCACACCACCAGCCCCGAACTGGGACTGGCTGTCAGCAACTTTGCCGGTGACTCCCGCTGCCAAACCTGGGACTTGGGGTGGGAACTTTCCACCCAGCTGCACCTGCTTCTGGCTGAGTTTATGCCGCCGCAAACTTGGTCAGACTTGGCATTTATTGCCGCCGCCAAGGGTCCGGGAAGCTTTACCGGCACCCGCATCGGCGTCGTCACCGCCCGCACTCTCGCCCAGCAGCTGGATATCCCCCTGTTTGCCATCTCCACCTTGGCAGCTGTGGCCCACTCGCAGCAACTCGCACAAGCTTTCCCCGATAGCGCCCCTATCGCTGTCCAAATGCCGGCAATGCGCGGGCAGATATTTGCCGGTATCTATCAGCCCTCCGGTGCCGGTGGATTAACCCCCCTTTTCCCAGATACCGCGCTGACGCCTGAGGCGTGGCAGCAAACCCTGGACAAGCTGGCCCATACCTATCACCTGATTCGCGCTGAGCAGGGGTTAGCAACAGCAGCGAGTTTGCTGCAACTCGCCTATCTGGACTGGCAGCAGGGGCTGCGCCCGCACTGGTCAGAGGCGCTGCCGTTCTATGGCCAGCATCCGGTAGAAACCGCTGCCGGCCACGCAGGCACAGGCGTCTTGCCTGTGCAGTAGTGCGATGGCCCGAAAAATAAAAACGCCCTTGCGGGGCGTTGCCATCAGGGTGCATCTACTACACCTAACTATAGCGCTGGGGGTAGGGGGTGTCACCCCCTATTCACCCTTTATTTATAACTTTGATCAAATATTTATCAAAGCATAAGTAAAAGTTATAAACATAGCCAAATTGGTTAGGACACCATTGAGGCTCGGCTGTTCCGGGCGGGCGCGTTAGCCGCACTCCCA
>CAZJNL010000761.1:0-3382 GCA_964546515.1 uncultured Oscillatoria sp. | reverse complement strand
GCAATCGTGACATTGGCAGTTGGGGCGGTGTTGAGGGCTACAGTGAAGGTATCAGTGCCACCGGCTTCCGTAGTGGTCAAGCCGGTCGTGGGGGTGATAGTGACACCCGGTCCTATGTTAACCACCGGCACATCTTCTAGCTCAATCGCCCCGTAGATAGTATCATCGCTGGTGGCTGTCAGGTTGATGGTATAGGGTTGGCTGCCATCAATAGTATCGTCAGCCGCGCCGGTAACTGTTACCGTCTGCACCGCAGCGAAGTTAGCCGGCGTGAAGGTTAGGGTTGCCGGTGAGGCACTCCCTTCTGTGGTGTCAGAACTGGTAACGGTAACAGTAACATCGGCAGTTGGGGCAGTAGTGAGGGCTACAGTAAAGGTAGCAGTGCCACCGGCTTCCGTAGTCGTCAAGCCGGTGGTTGGGGTGACAGTAATGTTCGGCTCTCCGTCATCGGTATTGCTCGCCGTCACACTTGCAGTCAGAGTGTCGTAAGCCCCATCCGTACTGGTGGCATCCAGCACTATATTGTAGGTTTGAGCCCCATCAATCGTGTCATCATCCACGCCGGTGACTGTTACCGTCTGCGCCGCAGCGAAGTTAGCCGGCGTGAAGGTTAGGGTTGCCGGTGAGGCACTCCCTTCTGTGGTGTCAGAACTGCTGACGGCAATGGTAACATCGGCAGTTGGGGCGCTGTCAAGGACTACAGTAAAGGTGCTAGTGCCACCGGCTTCCGTAGTGGTTAAGCCGGTGGTTGGGGTGACAGTGATGCCGGCGGCTTGATTGACTGTTACCGTTACCGCACCGGCAGCGGTGTCAGTGCCATCGCTGACGGTATAGTTTAACGTGTCAGTCCCCGTGAAACCGGCAGCCGGTGTGTACAGCAACTGATCCCCGTTGCTTAAAGCAATCGTACCGCCGTTTCCTGAGAGGGTGTCAAAAGTTCCCAGAGATAGGGTATCGTTATCCGGATCGGTGTCGTTGGCCAGGACATCAATCGTGACAGGCGTGCCGGCAGTCGTGGTTATGGTGTCGGGTGTTGCCACCGGCGGAGTATTGGTTTGTAACTCTACAGTTAGATCCGGAGGAGCATCCAAAGCATATCCCGATGCTGTACTGCTAGCAGTAAAATTAATCGGTGTGGAGCTGCTAAAATTTGACGCAGCTGTAAAATTTGCTTTGTACAGCGTTGCGGGCGTAGTTCCCGCCCCCGGCCAATTTTGGTTGAAATCTGCCCAGGAAAGTAGGACAAAAGAGTCCGTTACCGGATCGCTGTCCAAGTCCTGAGTGTCATCTTGCTGCGTTCCTCCAAAAGGCTGGAGACTTGTTTGCAGGCGATTGTCTAAACTATTGAAAGTGAGAGCGTCGCGGTCGTAATGCAGCCGCAATCCCAACCCAGATAGGCTTTCGTCCGGCGGATTGGCCGTTTCATAAATAACATCAAAGGTGATATTTTCACCCGGTGATACGTTTAAGGTTGAAGGGGTAACAGTAATTTTCTGCTCTGCCATTTTTAGTGTCTCCTCACACCCTAAAATTTTTCACTATTAGCCCGCCGCACTAAGTTGTGGCCAAATTACTAATAGCTCGCGCTCGCAAGAGTTTCAGGGACAAGCATCACGCCCGCCCCTGAAAATGCTTTTTTCCCAATGTGCTGGGCGAACGTTTTACAGCACAGCCTGATTAGGCTCTGTCAGAAGATCGTCACCTTGAGAGAAAAGCGAACCTTCTATTGAAGAACCGCCCGGTGCGATCGCAGCGATTGGTTCAGAACCGCCGCTCGCTCCCAGACCCACACTAACCCCACTCGCGTCTTCAGCAACCACCAAGTTTTCAATCGGAATTGTGCTGGGATAAATACCAGAACCGCCATAAATCAAAGCGTCCGCCCCGTCGCCGGCTATTTCACCGCTGTTAGTGTTGCCGGTTAATGGGTCTTCCGCCAACGGCTCGGAGACGGCTGGCGCTGAGTCTAAATTTGCGCCAGTTAGTGGGTCTGCTCCCTTGGGAGCAGATAATTCATCTGATTGACTCACCTCGTCTACAGTTATAGCGCGAGACCTTGCTGAAGTGTTAGGGTAGTGAAGTTGCAGGAACTGCGAAATCTGCTCGCCAGTAGTGCGAGTCGCACCGGCACCGGCGAAACCAGCCAACTGTTCGCTAGGGGCACCAAAAAGGTAGCCCAAGACCATCATCCCGTCCGTCAGTGCGTCCGCTTGACCGTTGCCATCAACGTCGAGCATGCCGTTCCGGGCTGTGGCCAGATAGCGGTCGATTTCATCCCCAAATAAGCGATTTGCCCCTGGCGCTGCAAAATCAGCCAGCTGATTGGAATCCGCTCCGAAGAGGTAACCTAAATTGATCAGACCGTCGGTCAGTGCGTCTGCCTGACCGTTACCATCAATATCTAACTGCCGGCGGGCAATGTCAAGGGTGTAGTCGGGATTGGTCGCACCGGCACGCCCCACGACTTGAATATAAACCGCCGAGCTGCTTTCCGGGAAACTGACCGACTCAAAATCAAAGTCCGTTTCCGAAGAACCCAGCAGGTTCTGATTTGCGTCATAGACTTTCAGGTCAAGATTCCCTTGCGCATTATCAAAATTAATGGTAATGGCATTCGGGTTCCACTGAGTGCCCCGCACCGGCTGGACGCAATACCAGTCACCCCCTTGCGCTCCACTTTGGGCGTCACCGGCATCCAGCGTCAAGCCGGTCAAGGTCGGCAGCGCTTGGTTTTGACCGATAGAACCGAGATTCGTGGCCTTATCGAAGCTATTGTTATTCGAGCCAGAATCAGTTTCCGCCCAGTCCGCCGGAACAGCACCGGCAGCTGCAGCTGGAGTCACCGCCAGCGTATAGGATGGGTTGACAGTCGCCGCATCCGCACCGGCCACCTGGACAAAGTACCGCCCCGCCGCCAGTCCTTCCAGGGATATCTGTTCGCCGGCATCTGTCACCGTGACAGGGTTGGCCACAAGCTGTTGGCTGGCATCGCGCACTTCCAGGTTGAGGTCGCCCTCAGCACTGTTGAAAGTAATGCCGAGAGTGCCGGCAGTTCCGCCCTCTGGGACATCAAACCGGAACCAGTCCACATCCCCCGGTTGGTGGATGCTCAGGTCAGACAAATTATAGGCAGAACCCGTCAAGGGTCCCAAATCATAGGCTTGCTGTGACAGATTGTTGCTCGAACGGGTGACATTTCCGCTCCGGTCTAGTGTTTCAGAAGAGTCAGCAACAATGCGATTTATGCGGTTCAGTGCCAGTTGCGCGAGATCCGACGCGCCGGTGAAAGCGGTGAGGAAGCTCCCCCAGGTACTGTTAGCGAGGAAGCTGTAGTTGCTGCTGCTGTAAAAGTTGTCAACAGTGCTGCCCGGTGCCGGCAGAT
>CAZJNL010000760.1:0-3383 GCA_964546515.1 uncultured Oscillatoria sp. | reverse complement strand
GGCACAATCAAGCCTGATATCATGTCGTTGAACTACCGCAATTCAGTTGCCAATGCCCAATGCCCCATGCCCCATGCCCCATGCGCTAAAACCGGATTTCGTACTCAACCGTAGCCCGACTGTCCCCAGACAAATCAGTTGTGCCGCGCAGGAGAGTCTCATTATTGAGCCGGTAGCGCAGACCGAATTGAGCCGGCTGATTATCAGTCAGAACCCGCAACACAGAGAAAGAAATCTTGCCCGTCAAATCAAAACCCGCCTCAGCAGCCAAGCCCAAAGTAGAACTGCGCGTTCCATCCCTAGTAATCGCAGTCGGGAACAGGCGAAACTCGCTCAACCCCAAAGCTTGAGACAGGAAAGACTCAACCGGCGACAGCAGAGCCGAACCAGCCAAATTAGCGATAGCCAGAGTCGTGTCCCCCCGCCCCAAAGTATTCATAAACCCCCCACCCAGCAAAGCCACAATTTCAGATTCGCTGCGAGCAGGTTCGCTCATTAGGTGCAGACTCTCAGACAGCCGGCTCGCCGGTCCGTCCACCTTAGCTTCCACGCGAACTGTTTGCGTCTGACCCAAGCTAGTAACAGGAACATCAGCAATCTCAGAAGGAGTCGCCGCAGAAGGAAGCCTAGCTTGCGTCACTTCCGAAACATTTGCCCGCAACCGAACATTCAGGTAAGGGTCCAAACCCCTTTCAGGAGTAAAAGTAGCGGTGTGTTCGTAACCACCGGCCAACCGGAACTGAGCCGCAAAAAGATTCACCTCACCGCGCTTGAGCCGAATCCTCCCAGAAGGGCGCAGGTCATACAGCGGCCCCTGGAGTGTCAGGTCGCCCGCCGCCACCATATTGAGCACCGGCTCGCGAGCCAACAGCACATTATCGCCCAAAATCAGCCGCAGGTTGTTAAAACTCACATCCGGCCCCCCACCGGCAGCAGCCACTGACTGCGGGTCAGCCAGCAACACCCGACCGTCGCGCAGCGTCACCGTCCCTCCAATTTCCGGCTCCAGCGCCGTGCCCGTGATTCCAAGCAAACCGGCAACACCGCCCCGGTACAGCCCCTTGAGATTCACCGCCAATTCCTCCAGACTGACTCTCAGAGGATTCTGCAAGTCCGGATCGCCCGGTAGCAAGGGGCTAGAAATCGGCAGCACCCCCTGCACCCCAATCCGGCCATCGCTGAACCGGCCCTCAATCCCCGCCACTGCGATACGGTCGCGGTTAAACTGGATTCTGCCGGTGACGCCCGTCACAGGTTCCGGCAGCAGCCTCGCCTCAAGCGTGGCATTCTCCACCACAGCCACACCATTAACAGTTGGCTGCTCCAAAGTTCCCCCTACCCCCACCTGAACTTGCCCCTTACCGCTCACCCACTGGATTTCCTGGCGCGTCAGCAAATTTAACAGCGCCAAACCTTCATCCTTGAGATTCACCGTCAACTTAATCTGGTCGTTGCCAGGAAAAGCCGGATAGGGCAAACTGCCAGAGATTTGAATCGGTTGCGGAGGCGCAACCACAATCGTAGAAGCAAAATTCAAGCGAGAGTCGCCGTACAAGAAACTCGCCACCGCACTGCGCACCGGCGTCCGGTTCAAAGTTCCCGACGCCAGCGTCACTTCCCCTCTCACTTGCGGCTGGAACAAACTGCCTGCCAGAGTGGCTTTGAGATTCAGCTTGCCCGTGACATCCACCAGCGGCACCTCAGTAAATTTTTCCACAAACGCTTGCAGCTCCTCAACCGGCAAATTTTCCACCACCAACTGCCCCGACTGCTCGCCCGCGCCAACTTTCCCAGAAAAAGCCACCACAGTCTCGCCCGCCTGCAAGCGCACAGGCATCAAAGTAACAGCCCCATCCGCAAAACTGCCATTCAAAGCGATTTTATCCACCGCATACTTGCCCCACTGCCATTTTTCTGCATCCAGCTGAAAATTCGCCCTCACCCCCCCCTTCAGAGAGCCCGCCACAGAGATTTCCCCGCCAAAACTGCCCCGCAACTCCGCCAGATCCGGCAGGGGAGCGGCATCTCGCCGCTCAATTGCCCCTTGCGCCAGGGCGTCGATTTCGGAAAACCGGCGCAGCTGCGCCAGCAAGTCCGCCCCCGGCAGCCCGACACCTATCCCTTGCACGTCAGCCGCCGTGCCGTATTCAGCCCGCCCCAGCCCAAGTAGGGGCAGCCCCCCTTGGCTGCCCCTCAGCACCGCCGCCACGACATCTTGCACCTCACCGGCAGCAATTTTCACATTTGCCAACAACTGCGGATCTTCGCCCAGGGTGACGCGACCGCTAGCCATATAGAGGCTCTTCCCCTTCTGCAACTCGCCAGAAGTCAGCGTTGCCACCCCCCGCGACAGAGAGAACTGCCCTTGCAGCCGGTCAGCCGTTAAATATCCAATTTGGGGGTTGACAATTGAAACATTACCTGCTATAGCAACGCGATCGAGCAGGGAAGCGAAATCACCGGCGGAAAATATATTCGGCGGCAAGCTCACGTCAAAGCTTCCCGACGCCTGTCCGGACAGAGTACCGGCACCCAGCAGGGCCGTCATGCCGCTGGCCCCCGCAGGGGGCGTCAGTTTCACAATCCCGAGCGGAAACTGTTCGATTTCCAGGCGCAGGCGATTGCCCCCGCCCGGTTGCTGTGTGTTCGCGCCTCTGGCTACCGCCTCACCCCGGCGCACCAAAAAGGCGACCGGCTGGTTGTTGGCGTCCACACTTGCTTCGATTTTGTCCCCATTGCCGCTCAATTGCAACGAGCCACCCTTGCCCTGGGCAAATTCCACGCTGCCGGCGAGGACGGGAAGGACGCTATCGCGTCCCGCTTCGCTACCGAAAGCAACTTCATTGATCGCAAACTCATACAGCCGGAGATTCCCTGTCACACTGGGGGCGCTCAGCGTTCCGAATATCCGCCCCGTGAAATCTGTGCTGCCTTTCACTTGCAAGCCTGAAGGCAGTTCCACCGGCAGAGCGGCGAGATTGAACCTTTCAGCTGCCACGTTGAAATCGAAGCCGGTTAGCTCAAAAGACGCGAAGGAATTAGCTCGCACGCTGACAGTGCCGCTGGCGGTAAGTCCCTTAGCCGTTGCCCGCTCTACCCGCAGCTGCTCGCCATCCCACTGCAGTGAAGCCGTCAGGGGCAAGAATTGGGCCGCAGTTCGGGCCACCGGCAGCTCCCCCCGGCTGGAAGCGTCCGCAGCGACTGTAACAGTGCCTGCGGCTTTAATGCCTGCCGGTGCTATCTGGCTGAGACTGCCCGACAGGTTGAACTCGCCGGCTGCCACTGCCGGCAATTCTGGCACAAAGGGACTCAGCCCGATGCCTGCGCCTTTCACAGAAGCCTGCCACCGGCCATTTTGCACTGCCACTTCTTCCAGTGTGACT
>CAZJNL010000759.1:0-3388 GCA_964546515.1 uncultured Oscillatoria sp. | reverse complement strand
CGGAGGTGGCGTGACGCTGCGCCCTGCGTGCCTTCACGGCACCGGCTTCGTGAATGGCACCTCCGTAGAGCAGGAGCTTTTCCGTGAGGGTGGTTTTCCCGGCGTCGGGGTGGGAGATAATGGCAAAGTTGCGACGCTCTTCAACCGCTGTTTGCAGTTCGGCTTGGATTTCAGTGGTCATTAGGGATCTCGATTGGCGACTCTTTACCAGATCATTATAGGAATTCCCTGCAAATGTAAATGCCAACATGCCGAACGCAACCCGTTGTATTGCCCCCCGGCGCGGATTGACGGGGAGAGGGGGATGGGCGCAACACCGATTTGAGCGCTGACAGACGAATTAATACTTTCCCTGTATCCCTCTTAGCCTTGTTGGGCTGGCGAGTGAGGAAGTAATAAGTAGGAAGACACAAATAAACGGAACACCTTTATTTTTGCCGGCATACTTCTATGCAAAAAACAGACAATATCTATAAACCCGCCCCTACTGAGCGGAAGCCGGAGTAATAAGACACGCCCACCGGCGCTTTGGGCAACCATGCCCTCACCGGCAACCAAACGCTAGACAGCAGGCGGCGGTGGCTCTCACCGGCTGCCTGGGCGTGCCCGCTGCCTTGACAGGCGGCACCGTCAATGATACCTTAAAGAGAAACTTTGGCACGCGAGTCCTTGATTGGCGTTAACCGAGGTCGCGGAGCCGGCAATCGCCGCCACCCTGACAGGCGGTGCCGATGCTGATACCTTCTTGCTGGGGGAGCTAAAAAAAATGAAGGGCGTCAGGGAAAGCCGGTTAACAAAAGCCACTTCAGTAACGCCCGCACACAGGACTGAGCGTGAGCTAGCACGGAGTTTCAGGTACTGGGTAGGGAATTCCCCCCCAGATCCCAACCCCCCATCAAAACTTACTGGCAAAGTTAAAATACATTCAAGACAACAACGCGCCGTCAGAGGCGCGTAACGAAAGCAAAGTCCTAATTCGGTGAGGGGGTTGGTTCTATGTACGACTCGGACAAGCGGAAGCTCTTAGCAGGTCTCTGTCACGGCTCTATTTTTTTAAGCTCTTTGGTTGTGTCCGTGGGGATACCGATTGCGATTTTGTTGGTATCCGACGACCCGGTTGTGAAAGAGAATGCCAAAGAATCCCTGAACTTCCACTTTAATGTATGGCTCTATGGGGTCCTTATTGGGGCGCTGTGGTTTTCAGTGATTGGCATCCCTCTGGCGTTCCTGCTGATGATTCCATTCTTTCTTTTCCAATGGGTTCCGCCAATTATGGCCCTTATTCAGGTTCTCGGCAATCCCGAACAGCCCTACCGCTACCCCTTTATTTTCCGCATCCTGTAGGGCTGCCAGCGAGCCAAAAGTTACAAGGCATTCCCTAAAATAGCTGTTAGATAAGTAGGGTGCGTTCCCCAGGGTAACGCACCCTACAAAACGTCTAATCTCCCCAAGAAGCGGCGGGCATTGATCAAGAGAGGCAATCCCGGGAAGCCGTTAAGTATATTTTTAACCGCCAAGGGCGCAGAACTCAGACGGGCGCAGAGAGATTATTAATTAAAAATTAAAATTTTTCCAAGAAATTTAAGTGGTTGTTTGAGGCGGGCTTTTTTCAGGGGTTCTTCTGGGCGGAGGCGGTGGGGCGTTGGGGCGTTCGCAGCCGGGAGGGGTGAGGGCAGCAGGCTTTCCCTGGCGCAGGCGAAAGTTGGCAGCTACTATAATAGAGTGTGTGCCATGTTCGAGTTATTATGAAATTTCACCTCTGCTGTCAATTAAACTACACCATCCCTCAACCCAGCACCCTAGTGTTCAACATTCAGGTGCTCAACAACGACTGTCAAAAAATATGCCAGGAAAGCCTGCAGATTGACCCCCAGCTGGATACTGACGAGTTTGGCAGTCCCTATGGTGAGGGCCGGTATTTTCGAGTCAACGCACCGGCTGGCAACCTGCAAGTCTCCTACGAGGCGACGGTTGACATCGATCACTTCTATGCAAATCCCGACGATATTCAAGAAGTACCTACGGCAGATTTACCCCTAGAAATTATCCCACTACTTTACCCCAGTCGCTACTGCGAGTCGGACAAGTTGCTCCAGCTGGCGCAGAGTGAATTTGGCTTCCTAAACCCAGGATATTCCAGAGTTACAGCCATTTGCAACTGGATTTATGCCAAGGTAACATATCTGTTTGGCATCACAGATTCCCAGACTTCAGCTTACGAAATGGCGATAAAAAGAGCCGGTGTTTGCCGCGATTTTGCCCATTTAGGCATCGCTTTGTGCAGAGCATTGAATATTCCGGCACGCTTTTTCGCCGGGTATGCCTGGGGGCTGAACCCGCCCGATTTTCATGCCTGCTTTGAAGCTTATTTAGGGAATCGCTGGTATTTGTTCGACCCCACCCGACTCGTGCCACAAACCGGCATCATCCGCATTGCCACCGGGCGGGATGCCGCCGATGTCTCTTTTGCCACCATTTTCGGGACGGCGCAGCTAGAGGAGATGCAGCTTTTCGTCGAGCCGGTGTGGGAAACCGGCACCGCAAAGCAGGAGAACCCTTCCTACACAACAGCCGCCATCGCTATCTCCTGAGGGGAATGACAACCTTCCACCGCACCCGCAGCGTGGGCGCACCGGCTGCGACGCGGGCTACTTTCCGGCGGTCACGGCAGAAAAAGGCATTCCAGATAGTCTAAAATAGTGAAAGCTAATTTCGCTTTGGGGCACCGCAATGATTCGGCAGCATCCCGGTAAAGTAACCCCATCACCCCTAACCCCTTCTCCCACAAGGGGAGAAGGGGAAAAGAAGGGCAAAAGATGTTTCCCCCCCTCTCCCCCTCTTGTAGAGACGCGATTTATCGCGTCTTCTGCGGGGGGCTGAGGGCTTTAAAGGTGCAAAAATGGGATACTCCCCCCAATGATTGGGCAGCAATCTGATTTTAGAGAGAGGCGGCTATGAGCGCAACAGCTTAAGATGACTCTCAACGGGAGTCGCTGATTTCTCCCCTGTATGGTAGTAAACAGATTTAACCAAAGTTGATGTGCCTTCCGTGAGTTATTGCCTCAATCCCAACTGCCCCAACCCAGCTGACCCGTTGAATGATAGCAACCGGATTTGCCGGCACTGCGGCTCATCGCTCGCCGTGCGGGGCTATCGGGTGAAGCATCTTTTGGGCGAAGGCGGCTTTGCTAAAACTTTTGAAATAACAGATGAGCGGGGAACAGCAAAAGTCCTGAAAGTGCTGCTCGACACCAATCCCAAGGCGGTGTCCCTGTTTCAGCGAGAAGCCAGGGTTTTGGCGAGCTTGCAGCATCCAGGAATTCCCAAAGTCGAGCCAGATGGCTACTTCACCTTTTTTCCTCACAACAGCCACCAGCCAGTACACTGC
>CAZJNL010000758.1:0-3396 GCA_964546515.1 uncultured Oscillatoria sp. | reverse complement strand
TGATTAAAGGTTTCGGGGGAGGAGGCAAAATTTGTCGCAGAAACCCGGTTTCTGGGTTTCTGGGGGGCTCACCGGCATTGCACTTTTGTGGGATGATAGGTTTGCACCGGCAAGCCCCCGTGCTTGCCCGAACCAAATTGTGCGACACTCGTTTAAATAAGGTCATTTTATGCTATGAGCGGTATTGTCGGCATTCTCAACGGCGACGGCGAACTAATTGACCGCGCCCTGTTACAGCAAATGACCGATTTAATGGCCTTTCGTGGCCCAGATGCTATCGATATCTGGAGTGCGGGTCATGTTGGTTTCGGTCACGCCCTATTGCGGACGACTTGGGAATCAGAAAAAGAACGGCAACCTCACAGTTTGGATGGGGAAGTTTGGATTGTCGCTGATGTCCGCCTGGACCGGCGCGACGAGTTGATTGACCGACTGCGTGCCGGCGATCGCACCCCCAGTAGCGACGCGCCGGATGTTGACCTGATATTGTACGCCTACCGCACTTGGGGCGAAGCTTGTCTGGAACACCTGAGTGGGGATTTTGCCTTTGCTATTTGGGACAGCCGGCAGCAGCGCTTGTTCTGCGCCCGCGACCAGTTTGGGGTGGTGCCATTCTACTATACAGAAATCGGGAAAAGCCTGATTTTCAGCAACACCCCCGACTGTCTGCGCCTCCACCCGCAGGTATCGGATCGCCTCAACGAGCGAGCGATTGGCGATTTCCTGCTATTTAATATGAATATGGATGTCGCAACTACCACCTTTGCCGATATCCAAAAGTTGCCCCCCGCCCACACCCTTATTTGGTCGGAGGGACAGGTGCGCGTCCGGCGTTACTGGCAGTTGCCGGAAGCAGTTGAATACCTGCGTTACAAGCGCCCGGAGGAATATGTCGAGCGGTTTCAGGAATTGTTTGAGCGGGCGGTGGGCGACCGGCTGCGGACTGAGAGCGCCGGCACCCATTTAAGCGGAGGAATGGACTCTACCAGTATCGCCGCCACGGCTTATAAGTTAATGGCGGCAAGTGGTAAGATTGTAGATTTTCGGGCTTACACAAGTGTCTATAAACAAGTCATTGTTGAAGAAGAAGGGGACTACGCCACGCAGGTCGCTGAGGCTGCCGGTTTCCCTATTGAGTGCCTAGTTGTGGAAGAGTATTGGCAGCAGCCACCTATCGAACAGCCGGAGTTCATCTCTCCCGAACCGCTGCTGATTCCCAACCAAAGCGTTGAGATGGAAACTAACCGGCGAGTCGCTGGGCACAGTCGGGTGCTCGGGTGCTGCTCGCTGGGTTTGGTGGCGATCCGGCGTTTTACCCATCGCCGTCTTACTGGTACACTTTGCTAAAAACCGGCCAGTTTCAGCATTTTATGCTAGATGCGCTGGCTTACATCCGCTGTTTTCGCCGTTTGCCGCGCTTGGGGTTGCGCACCGGGGTGCGCCGGTGGCTGAAAAGAGGGGACTTGCGGCAGCAAGAGATTGATTTTCCCGACTGGTTCAACCCAGATTTCGCAGAGCGAGTGAAATTGAGAGCGCGACTCGAAGAAATATTGACTGCGCCACCGCAGAAAGACCGCTACGGGATGGCCACAGCTCCCTTGTGGTGGAACATTTTTGCGTGGGCCGATCCGGGGTTCAGTGGCTTTCCTCTCAAAGTTCGTTTTCCGTTTTTCGATGTGCGTTTGGTGCTATATTTGCTGTCGGTGCCGCCAGCTCCCTGGTTTGAAAATAAATTCTTGCTGCGGGAGGCCATGAAAGGCGTGCTGCCCGATTCCGTGCGACAGCGCCCCAAGACTCCCCTATGGGGTCATCCGCGTTATAAATTCGCACAGCAGCGGGGTGTCGTACCCTGGATGGCAGAACTGGCAGCTACACCAGCGCTGAGTTATTATGTCAACACCGAGCGCCTGTTGCAAAAACTCAACGCAGTAGCAGAACTCACCCCAGGGAGCTACGATCGGGCGTCATTCGCTCTGACACTGGCTTACTGGCTGCGCCACCAACGCCGCCTGAAGGCCAGGACCAGACAAATTTTATCGCTGAGTTGAAATCAAAAGTAAGGAGAGAAACTTATGTCTCAAGTCACTAACAGCCAAGCTATCCCATCAAAGAAAAAAGCTTATCACAGCCCTCAACTGCGGTGCTTGGGCAAGGTTAGCGATCTTACCTCCAGTAATACGTTGGGGGGTAATATAGACGATGGTTTGGGAATTCCAGTATACACTTCCTAAGAGCACATTATGAGTGCATTATCAACTAAAAATGAGCCTTCCAGATAAAGTGCGTCCAGCGTTTACCTACAAAATTTATGGTTTAACGCTGGCTACCAGTAAACCCTTCCCGGGTTTACTGGCTACCTCCTGCAATGCGCCCGTCGATGTCTGGGTCGATTTCATGGGAGAGCGGAGTTCAAACCCCTCAGCACCCCAAGCAACTCCAAACTTTACTCCTTACCAAAATCAAGAAGATGAATTTGGGATGCGGGTGTGGACTGAGCAAACGGCAGACGGTCACTACATAAGGTTGTGGTTTCGCGGTTCTGTCAAGCCTTCAGGGAAAATCGATTTCAGGATTGATGAAGGTGGGAAACGAATCTCAGTTACCTGGACTGAGAAGGTGCTAGAGGACGTGATAGCACTTTTGCTCGGTTCAGTTTTGGGATATGTATTGCGGCTGCGGGGGACAGCCTGTCTCCACGCCTGTACAGTAGCGCTAGGCGATCGTGCTATTGCTATTGTTGGGGAGAAAGGGGCGGGTAAATCAACGACTGCTGCGGCATTAAGCCAGCGCCAAATGTCGATTTTATCCGACGACATTGCCGTTCTTAACGATAGCGGTAAGAATTTCTCATTACAGCCCGGTTATCCGCACCTGCGACTGTGGCCAGAGGCGATTCATACCCTCTACGGGTCAGAAGTGGCCTTGCCGCGAGTTCTAACGGGCGGGGAAAAACGCTATGTAAATTTAATTGACGATCGGGGATCATCTGCGTGGCGATTTCAAAGCGATCCCCTCCCTTTGGCGGCGATTTACGTCCTGGGAGAACGGGTGCCTTCTTTGGCAGCACCGGCGATTGAACCCATTCCCCCGGCAACAGCTGTGATGGCGCTGATGGCGCACAGATCGGCAAGCTTTTTAACATTAGATCGAGAGAAGCAAGCGCGGGAGTTTGCCCTCCTCAGTCGCGTTGCTGCGACAGTGCCGGTGCGAAAAGTGACTCGCCCCGATAGCTTGGATGCCCTGCCCCAACTGTGCGATGCTATTTTGGAAGATTTGGCGGGGAATAAATGCACTCTACTTTAGCTGAATCTGTGGATGTACGTTTGGGGGCGGGCACGGGGGCACCCGCACATCAGCAAACCGGCGCGGGGGCACCCGCCCCAACCCCGGCAGGCA
>CAZJNL010000757.1:0-3397 GCA_964546515.1 uncultured Oscillatoria sp. | reverse complement strand
GGTGGGCAGCCTTTCCTCACTCAAAAGCTGTGCAAACTGATTGTCAATTCGGAGGAGTCACCCCCTGCCGGCGGTGAGGCGGAATGGGTGGAAAAATTGGTGCGAACTCGCGTCATTGAAAATTGGGAGAGCCAAGATGAGCCAGAGCATTTGAGAACCATTCGCGACCGGCTTCTCCGCAGCGAGCAGCGCCGCCTTCAGCTCTTGAAGCTGTACCAGCAAATCGTGCTGCAGGGGGGTGTCCCAGCTGATGACAGTCCAGAACAGATGGAACTGCGACTGTCAGGTTTAGCAGTCAAGCACCAGGGCGAGTTAAAAGTTGGCAATCGGATTTACCAGTCTGTATTTAACTCGCAGTGGGTTAAAAAGGCGCTGGCTGCTATCCAGCCGGCTCCCCACCCCCGCGACTCCGAGTTTCTCCAAACTCTAGCTGAATTAGAAACCAAACTTTTAGTGTCGCAGCTCGCCAATGTCGCTGAAGGTAAAATTTCCGACCAAGCTCTTTATGAGGTGGTGCGGGATATCACCTTGCAGGTGGGAGATTTACTCGGTGCGGATCGCGCCACTATCTTTTTACTGAATGAAGACAAGACTGAGCTGTGGTCGCTTGTTGCAGAGAATCAAGGGGGTGAATTCCTAGATATTCAGCTGCGAGTCGGGGAGGGGATTGCCGGTCAAGTCGCCGCCAGTCAGAAACTTATTAATATTCCGGCAAAGGTTTACGAAGAACCTCGGTCTTGTCTTGTCAAAGAATTCGATAAAAAATATCACTACCGCACCTATAATATGCTGGCTTTTCCCTTCTTGACGGAAACCGGAGAGGTGGTTGCTGTAGTCCAGTTACTCAACAAGTTAAAACAGCCTGACAGCCTGCAGGGGAAACTGTCGCAGAGAATTGACAGAAAAGGCTTTACCAAAGAAGACGAAGAGCGATTGGCTCAATTTGTCCCTCCGATTCGGCGGATTCTGGAAATCTGCCAGTCGTCTTACAAAGCCACCAAGAAACTTCGGGCAACGGCGGCGCTGGCAGAAGCTACCCGCTCTCTTGACAAGAGCAGTTTGGATACCAAAGAAATCCTCCAGCGGGTGATGGATGCTGCCAAGAAATTGATGAACGCCGATCGCAGCACGCTTTGGCTGCTAGACGAAGAGCGGGGCGAGCTGTGGACAAAAATCCCGATGGCGGACGGCACCTTGGACGAAATCCGCATTCCCAGGAATGCCGGCATTGCCGGCAAAGTTGCTGAAACCGGCAAACCCCTGATTATTCCCTTTGACTTGTACGATCATCCCTACTCTGAAACCGCCAAAGGAACAGACCGGAAAACCGGCTACCGCACTTGCAGCTTGCTGTGCATGCCGGTGTTCAATCCCGAAGGCGAGTTGCTCGGCGTGACGCAATTGCTCAACAAACGGAAACCGGGCAATTTTTACCCATACAAACCCGCTGACTGGCCCAAAGCGCCCGCTCAATTCAAGGCTAGCTTTGACGAAAACGACCGGCAATCCATGCAGGTTTTCAATGAGCGCGTCGGAGTTATCCTCCAGTACGCCAAGACTCATGAAGAACTCAAGCTGCTTGCGGAAATACAGCCCAAGGAAGCTGTCCGCAACACCCTCGCTATGCTGATTAATGCTGCAGGCAGCCAGAGTGATGAAACGCTCTACACCGCTCTTTACAATATGCTAAATTTTCTAACTCTCTCTGTTGGCAAAATGCTGGAAGCTGACCGCACAGCGATTTTCCTGCTGAATGCGAAGGGAGACGAGCTTTGGTCGCTGATTGCTGAGGGGGAAGGGAGCGCACCCACAGAAATTTCCCTTCCCGCTAATCGAGGGCTGGCTGCAGAAATTGTCGCGTCAAAATCGGTAAAAGCGCTCGCTCTACCGGCAGGTGGATGGAAAAATAATCCCTCCCTCCTGCAAGCCGCTGCCGGTCAATTTTGCAGCTCCTCTATTCACAATATTTTACGCTTTCCCCTGGCGAACCAGCAAGGTGATGTCGTGGCTGTTGTGGAGGCGCTCAACAAATTAAAATCCCCCCGGAGTGCCGGTGCGCCTCTCTCCGAAAAAATTGACCCTCAGGGCTTTACCTGTGCGGACGAGGAGCAGCTGGCGAGGCGCGCTGACTCAATTATACCAATTTTGGAAGGGTTCCAATCTTTTCATAAAGAAATCCGCACTATTCAGGGACAGCGAGCGACAGAAGCGCTCTTTTCAGCGCTCAATTCAGTCAGCCAGAGCAGCGGTAATCCAAAAGAAATACTCCAGCAGGTGATGGAAGAGGCAAAAAAACTCACGAATGCCGACCGCAGCACCCTTTGGCTCCTCGATCGCGAGCGGGGTGACTTGTGGACGGAACTCCCCGGAGTGGGGGAATTGCGGTGTGAAATCGGGGTTGGCTTCGCAGGCATTGTCGCCCAAACCCGCCAGCCGGTAATTATCCCCTTTGACTTGTACGAGTGCGAAGGTGCTGAGAATGCCAAAAAAACCGACCGGGAAACCGGCTATCGCACCTGCAGCTTGCTGTGCATGCCGGTGTTGAGTTTTGATCGCCAGGAGCTTCTCGGCGTGACGCAATTGCTCAACAAGCGCAAACCGGGCAATTTTCCAGAATATAACCGATCTCAATGGCCTGCTGCCCCGGACTGTTTCAAAGCCAGCTTCAATGAAAGGGATCTCCGGTATATGGAGATATTTAACAATCACGTCGGGATTCTCCTGCAAGACGCCCAGCAGCAGGATATATTGCGAAGTGAGCTGGGCAGAACTGCCGGTGACACCCCCTTAAATAGGCCGAATTAGTAGGGTGCGTTCCGCTCTTCGGAACGCACCCTACTTCTACTGATAATTAACCCCATGCCCCATGCCCCATGCCCCATGCCCCATGCCCCATGCCCCATGCCCTCAATATTAGTGAGCCGGTGGCGCTTTTGCTCTCGCACCGCCTTTACCCAAAAATAGCAACAGCGGCATCGAACAGAGGAAAGCAACTCCTACCACCCGAAAAATGTCTGCGAAAGATAGAACTGCGGCTTGTATGCTGACTGTCTGGCTCATTAAGGTAAGAGCTTGCTGATGCGCCGTGACAGCATCCATTCCCCGACTCTGGAATGCCCCAGTTAGTAAGTTGAGGCGCTGATTCGTTGCGATGTCGTAAGGAGTCATATGAGCGAGCAGCACCGCTCGGTGGAAAGCCTCCCGCTGAGCGAGCAAAGTGGTGAGTGCCGCAATGCCGATACTGCCCCCTAATTGGCGAGTCAGGTTGTAAAAACCCGACCCAGCCGAGATATCTTGCTTGGGAAGCGATCCCAAAGTTGCCAAACTCAAAGGGAGAAACATCAGCACTGTAACCCCACCGCGATCGAGCAGGGGCCAAAATAGCTCGTCAGTCCCT
>CAZJNL010000756.1:1997-3405 GCA_964546515.1 uncultured Oscillatoria sp. | reverse complement strand
CTCCGCCACGAAGCAGGCCACTTTTTGGTGGCGCATTTGCTGGGCATTAGCGTCACCGGCTACGCTCTCAACGCCTGGGAAGCTTTCCGTCAGGGGCAATCGGCGCAGGGAGGCGTCCGCTTTGAGGATGAGGAATTAGCCGAACAGCTGCAGCAAGGCGTGCTCTCCTCCCAAATGCTCGACCGCTACTGTACTGTGTGGATGGCGGGAATTGCGGCTGAAAACTTCGTGTATGGCAGTGCGGGGGGAGGTGCGGAAGACCGGCAGAAACTCAGAGCTGTTCTGGCGCAGTTGCGGCGTCCGGAACAGGCTCAGCTGAAGGAGCGCTGGGCGTGTTTGCAAGCGAGCACTTTAATCGAATCCCACCTGCCGGCTTACGAAGCGCTGGTGGCGGCGATGGCGCAGGGGTTGCCGGTGGCTGAGTGCTGCAGGGTTATTGAAAATAACCTGATTTCCGATAAATCACTTTAATTATAGTCCGGGGGAAAGGGAGAGGGTGTTCCCGAGGCGGAAGGCGGAAGGGGGAATTTCACAATTTCTCTCAGTAAGGGCATGGGGCATGGGGCATTGGGCATTGGGCATTGGGCATTGGGCATTGGGCATTGGGTGATGGGGCATGGGGCAAAACAATCAATCCAAAATTCAAAATCCAAAATCCAAAATCCAAAATCCGGGCATTCAAAGGTTAATCAACAAAGACAGGATATAAGCGAAGCTCCTGTGAAGAGGAATTTACCGGAATGATTCGGAAATACTAAAAACCCGGTTTCTTTAAGAAACCGGGTTTTTCAAGACCTGTTGGCTGGGTTATTAACGCGCCCCACTGCTGCTAGATAGTGGTGAAATCCTCTATTCCGATGAGGTTAGCATTGACTTTATCAAGAGTGGCTAAGAGTTCGTTAGTGCCGGCAAGACTGATTAAAGTGGCGCTGTTGCCTTGAGTGATTGTCAGCTGCTCGAACGTCAAGCAGCAGGTTTTGCCCGGGAAGTCAATGCCATCTTGAAAGTCGGGAATGAAATCACTGCCGCTGCCGACTTTCAAGACGAATCGGTCAGAATCGGTGCCGCCGGTGAGGGTGTCATTGCCGCTATCGTCGGCGAGCAAGTCATCCCCTGACGCTGCGGTGAGGATGTCAAATCCTTTGCCGCCAAACAGGCTGTCATTGCCCTCACCGCCATCTATTGTGTCCGCACCTTTGCCGCCAAACAGCGAGTCGGCACCGTCGCCACCACTGAAGCTGTCAAAGCCGGTGTCGCCGCAGAGCATGTCATTGCCGGTGCCGCCTGTTACCGTATCGCTATCTTTACCGCCAAAAATACTATCGTCAAGAACACCGCCATCAAGGCTGTCATCGCCTTTACCGCCAAATATCAAGTCTTTGTATTGCTGCGGGTGCTTTCCGGTGTT
>CAZJNL010000756.1:0-1897 GCA_964546515.1 uncultured Oscillatoria sp. | reverse complement strand
GCCGGTGCCTGCAGTTGTATTGCTGCGGGTGCTTTTGGTGTTGCCGGTGCCTGCAGTTGTATTGCTGCGGGTGCTTTTGGTGTTGCCGGTGCCTGCATCAGACGCACCGCCACCGACATCAGAGGAATCGCCACCGCCAGAACTTTCTGGCAGAGGGGTCAAGAGGTCTTTGGGATCAACTGTCTCGAATGTGGGGCGAACGGTGGGGTTATTCACCGCTACTTCCTGCATCTTCTTCTGGATCGCTTCCTTGGTGTTGTCGGCAAGGAACTGCTCGACTGTCTTGGTTCCTGCTGCCAGTTCCGGCAGTCCGACTGCGATTTGTCCCGCCGATACCGCCTGCAATTTGGTAATTTCCGTGGCGATATCTTTTAAGGGAAGACCGCTAGCGGCGAGTTCCTTGACGACTTGGTTCCCCTGGGCCATTACTTGTGCGACTGCCGAGGCCACACTTGCTAGCTGCTGTGTGTTGAGATTGCTGTCTTGCTTGGCAGCAGCAGCGCGAGCACCCCGCACAATTGCCTGAATTGTCTCTAGCTTGCTCAAGTCAACGGCAGTGCCAGCTTACGGTATCGGTGCGCAGCGGCGCGAGCTGCATTGGCGAGCTGTGTCAGTGGCACTTCGGAAACCCAATCGATTAATTTCGCCGTTGGGACGATGGTGTTTTGCACCATTATTATCCAGGCAAACACTGCCAACCCATTCGCGTCGCCATTGGCAATAATCTCCAGGGGGTTAAAGCTGCCCAAGTCAACTCCTGCCAGCAATTCTAACGCTGCTTTCACCTGAGTTTCTGTTGCTTCTGAGTTAATTCTTTGGCTGGCTAAATTAGCAGTAACGGTTGTTAGAGATGCGAACCCTGTGGAATCTGGAGTAGAAGCAAGCGGCGTGACCACAGGCAAGAGGCAAATCGGTCGAGATGTCATATTCGTTTATCAGGACAATCTTGCCTTCGCTGGCATCGATATGACCGTTCTTATTGGTGTCGAATTGGGCCGACCTGGAGATCGAAACTGCCATCAGGATTGGTAACGCTGACCGGCTCGTCTTCATCGCAGAGCCTATTAAAGTTGGTATCTAGAAATACGATTTCATCCGATATGTAGCCATCAATCGCACGACTTTTAACCCTTGCAACCATACCGAAATTCACCGAATTGTAGGTGCCAAAGTTGTGCCGCAAGACGTTTTCGCTGGTTGGGGTTGGGATGGGAATGGAAGGCCGCGACACAGGTTTTTCCCTATTCCCGGTTTTATGACATCAAATACTGCATCCAATGAAGAATTAATTTTTCCCTTCACCGCAATCATATCTAGAGGCTTCGATTTCGATCGACCTGTAGGCGAAACTCCCAGCGTATTGGTGCTTTTATTAGTTGCTTTTGAGGGCTCTGCCTTGGGAGCGGTGGCGTCAAAATTTACTTCGCAGTCACCCAGATCGATTTTAATATTGCCATCTTGGGCTGCCAGTTACCCGAGCAACTGACTCCCCTTGCCACGCGGTGCTGCCGTCAAGAAGTTGGTATTGATTTTTGTGCCAGTTAGCGCCATCTCAGCTTCGATCGGAGTGACTTTGCCATCCTCATTTTTATCGAAAAAGCTGCGGATGCTACCGATGTCAGACAAAAGCTTAATATCGCTGTTCAGGACATTGAACGGGGGACGAACGGGGGTAATGATCTTATCGATCGGGGTGATAATTGGTTTGGCAAAGCCGGTGACAAAACTACCCAAGTCGAGCTGCATGTTATTGAATGCCAGCTAGTTTGCGGCCCGATCCACTTGCCGTTCTCGTATTTCTGCAGCGGGAAAGCTGCGGTGAGGTCGAAGTTGAACGACGGACTTGCCGCACTGCTATTAATGCTGGTTTTTGCACTCAGGCCGAGGTTGGCTTGTC
>CAZJNL010000755.1:0-3407 GCA_964546515.1 uncultured Oscillatoria sp. | reverse complement strand
GGCAGTGACTGTGAATTCAGCCCCTTATTTGGGAAAAATGATTGTGGACGAGCTGGGCATGATTCAATGTTTGCGGGTACAATATTTGTTGCCTGCGTCTGAACTCGCCGACCTGCTGCCACAGCAGGAGGGCTAGCGGCTGGGGTCACAGGTAGATATCGGGGCGCATCTCAAAAAAGCGGAAACTCTGGCTCGCGGTGCGGGCGTCTTGTCCGCTCTACAACTTCCGGCAGTCCTCATGCAGGCGGCACAAAAAAGGTGTTTTTATCAAACGAGATGCTCCCAGATATTGAAGCGTTCCTCAGACAGAAAATAGGTTTAGAGGCCAATTCGATTGGCTCTAGCGCGATTGCTAGAGCTGTGCGCCAGCGCATGGCAGAGTGCGGTTTGCCCGACATGCCGAGCTACCTGATGCGATTGCAGACCTCACCGCAAGAATTAGATGAGCTGATTGAAACTGTAATTGTACCAGAAACCTGGTTTTTCCGGGACAGGGAACCGTTTAATTTATTGAGTCGCTATGTGATGACTGAGTGGCTGCCGGTCAATCCGGGCGGGGTGCTGAGAGTCTTGAGCGTGCCCTGCTCCACTGGTGAAGAACCTTACTCGATTGCGCTCGCCTTGCTGGAGACTGGGTTAGCCTCAAAAAACTTCTGCATCGACGCCACTGACATTAGCAAAAAATCCCTGATCAAAGCTCAGCGTGCCGTCTATGAGAGGAATTCTTTTCGCGGTGAGAGCGTGGAAGCAGCGGCGCAAGAGAAGGGCTACTCCGGGAGAAGACTTTCTCTGTTCGCTATGCGGGAAAAATATTTTGTGCGAACGGCTGAGGGATATGAGTTGTGCGATTGGGTTAGACGTGCGGTGAATTTCAGTTACGGCAATTTGTTAGATCCCTATTTTGGGGGTGACAAAAAATACTATGATGTGATATTCTGTCGCAACTTGTTAATTTACCTCCACAGTGCGGCTAGGAAGCGGGCAATCCAGGTTTTAGAGCGCTTGTTAACTCCAAAAGGATTGCTATTTGTGGGGCACTCGGAAACGGGACAGCTATTCGGCACCCGGTTTGTGTCGGTGCGCCACCCTCTGGCTTTTGCGTACCGCAAGGCAGAAGTGGGGGCGGGAGAGCACAGCTTGAAGGCAGCGGGAGAGAAAGAAAAGCTCCTGTTCTCTGCTACCCCGCATTACCCTTGGAACTCCCCCGCACCCACTTCGCCGCCTTTGCCAATCCGCTCTCAAAACTCAACTCTGAAAAGTCAGCTCTCTTCCCCAGCCCCCAGTGCCAAGCCCTCTGTTCCTTCTCCGCCGCCCAGTGCCGAGATCCCAGTTTCTTCTTTGCTGGAAACTGCCCGGAGTTTGGCGGATCGGGGACAGTTGGATGAAGCCGCCGCCTTGTGCGAAACTTACTTGAGTCAGAACCGCGTCAGTGCTGAGGCTTATCTGCTGCTGGGGGAGGTGTGTCAGGCTGCCGGCAATCCAGAGCAAGCAGAGCAATATTTCTACAAAGCGATTTATTTGGAACCCAATCACGAAGAGGCACTCACGCACCTAGCTCTACTCAAAGAACGTTGCGGGGATTTTGCCGGCGCTGCAATCCTCAGGCAGCGAATTCAGAGACTTCAAAAATTTTCGATTCAGTAGAAGTTGAAGATTTGCTTATATGGCGCGTGGCTCGGTTAAAACTGAAAATTGGCTTGCGGTGTATACCCAAAAATATAGAGGATAAATCGGTAAATGCAGCGCCAATAAAAGGCTCGAAAACCCGGTGCCGTTCAAAAAGACATCGCGGTCAGCCATGATGCGCAAGATGGCGGATGCCACTTCTGCCATCTCTGCTAAAATGGGGAGGTATTGGGCAGTATTGGTTATTTGCAGACGACACGAGAAAAAGAAGGAGAAAAATGTTTAATAGCCTGACCTTGCAAGCGCGGATATTCATTTCATATTTGTTCATGGGCGTGCTGGTGTTAATTGTTGCCCTAGTGGGCTGGAGTGGGAATGCGCGGCTAAGTAACCACATCAATACAATCGGGTCGGACGGCTTTCCCTGCATGGTCAATTTGTGGAAAATCAACGAAGGGCAGACCCGGGTTCAGTCCGCAGAGCAAACGCTGCTCAATTCAAGAGCGAGCGCCGCTCTCAGGCGAAGTCAGCTAAACAAAATCGAGAAAGCTTGGGAAGCTGCAAGCCTTTAAACTGTACGAAAAAAATCCTCGCAGCGCCGAAGAAGACAGGCGATATCAAGCCTTTATTAAGGAATGGGAAAAGTGGGTGTAAGCTCATAAGTAATTCCTGCTGCTGAATGAATATTATGATAAATATGGCATCCTTAACCCAGGGCAATTTCAGCTTGAGTTGCAGCTCCAGGGGAAAGGGACTTCAGCCGAAATGGCAGCCGCGAAAGCAGCGAGTGAGACGCTGGACAAGATGAATGTGCAAAGCTTTACAAAGAAAGAGCCGGCGTTTATTGCAGCCAAGGACGCACTTTTAGAAGTTCTGGAATTTAATGTTCTCTTGACAGAGAACGCTATGAAGACAGCTAATCAGGATATGTCTCAAACTAGCTTTTGGGTTTTCCTGGGTATGGCTATCGGGCCAATCACTGCTGTGATTTTCGGTTTTTACTTCAGTAATGCGATTACCAGGCCGGTGAAGCAGTCCGCTATCCAAATCACCTCCTCAACCACGCAAATTTCCGCGTCTAGCAGGGAATTAGAAGCCATGATGAGAGAGCAAGTCGCCTCTACAAACGAAGTGGTTGCCACGGCGAAGGAGATTGCCGCCACCTCTGGGGAATTGGTGAAGACGATGGATGAAGTTGGGGAAATGGCACAAGCCACGACGACGGCGGCGGGTGCCGGTCAAAAAGACTTGGTTCCCATGGAAGCAGTCATGCGCCAGTTAGGGAAGGCTACCCTGTCCATCTCCTCCAAGCTGGGGGTTATCTCTGAAAAGGCAAATAACATCAATAGCGTTGTCACCACCATCACCTCTGTAGCAGATCGAACCAATTTGCTCTCGCTCAACGCCGCCATTGAAGCAGAAAAAGCGGGAGAATACGGGTTGGGGTTTGCCGTGGTTGCCAGGGAAATCCGCCGGCTGGCCGACCAAACAGCGGTCGCCACCTTGGACATCGAGCAGATGGTAAAAGAAATGCAATCTGCCGTTTCCACCGGCGTGATGGAAATGGATAAATTCAGCAAAGAAGTCATGCGCGGAGTCAAAGATGTCCGCAATATCAGCGGGCAACTGGGACAGGTTATCGAGCGAGTGCAAGCGCTCACCCCGCGTTTTGAAGAAGTGAATCAGGGCATGGAGGCTCAGTCTACCGGCGCTCTGCAGATTAGCGAGGCGATGGTACAGTTAAGTGAAGCCTCGTCGCAAACGGCTGATTCTCTGCGCGA
>CAZJNL010000754.1:0-3407 GCA_964546515.1 uncultured Oscillatoria sp. | reverse complement strand
CGCTTGCTTGCGAACCGCCGCCGCCGTTTTAGAAGTTGGCAGCGAAGAAGCATCCCCAATCCCAAACACATTTGGGTAGCGGTTGTGCTGCAGCGTGTCTTTATCCACATCCACCCAGCCATAAGGGCTATTCGGAACGGCCAAAGGGCTTTTTTTAATAAAATCAGGAGCGCTTTGTGGCGGCGCAACGTGAATCATATCGTACTTGACGCTAAATTATCCGACGCTCCCGCTCTCACCAAAAACATCAAAAATCGCCTCTTTCGTGCCGGCTTTAATCTCCTTGAGATTGTGGCGGAATTTCACTTCAATCTCCCGCTCTTTCACGACTTCTTCCAAAATCCTGGAATAAGCAGGCCCCGCAAACATTTTAGTAGATGGCGTCAAAAACATCACGTTCGTTCGCTGGCGCACTCCCCATTTACTGCGGAAAACATCGTCCGCCATGTACATAACTTTCTGGGGCGCACCGCCGCACTTAATAGGCGTATTGGGAAAAGTAAACAGCGCATTTACCCCTTGAAAATTCTTAATCAATTCCCAAGTGTAAGGGGCGTACCGGGGCGAATAATTGCTAGTCACGCCATCTTTACCGATCGCTTCTTTAAGACCTTTTATTAAATGCCAGTCAACTTGAATGCCCGGGCAAACAATTAAGCAATCATACTCAACCCGGATGCCTTCAGAGGTGCAGACGGCATTGTTATCTGGGTCTAACGTTACCGCCCGATCTTTAATCCAAGTCGCCCCTTTGGGAATTAAATCTTTTTGATGTTTGACGGTATCTTGGATCTGAAAAACCCCACCCCCCGTCATCGTCCAGCCCGGTTGGTAATAGTGTTTGTCCGACGGTTCAATGATGGCGATATCCAGCGAGCGGTTTTTCGCCAGCAGCAGTGAAGTGGTCGTGATCCCAGCAGCACCGCCACCGATAATAACGATCTGATAGTGAACCGTTTTGCGGACTTCCGGTTGGGTTTGTGGAACTGCAGTCTGGGACTGCTGTTGTGCTAGCGTTGCCATTGTCTCTTTTCCCTGGTGAGCATTTTTACCGAGCCCGCTCTGCGAGGGACGCTTCACCCCGCCGCCTGAGTACATGTACTTAATCCAGCTGCGGGGTTGCGTCTCTTCTCAAGTCACGCTACTTATACTATCGTATAGGAATATAAGAATACTAAGCAAAAGTAAAACTTATCGCATCAGCCGCACGGCGCGAAAAGCCCAGGCAGCCGTGATTCCGGCACTCGCGCTTCCGGTTGTGGAACGTCCAGTCTGGGACTGGTGCTGGCCTTACCTTGGCTTGGTGAGCATTTTTACCGAGCCCGCTCTGCGCCGGCGAGGAGGCACGCCTCACCCCGCCGACTGAGTGAATGTACTTAACCGAGCTGCAAAAATTTTTTTGCCTCTCTTGCCAAATCAGGCTAGTCATATTACTGCATAGGAATATAGCGGCAAAAGCGAAAGTAAAGCTTCGGGCCGCAGAGGGCGAAAAGCCCTGGTTCGAGACGCCCGCTGGGCCATTGCCATGCCGGTGAGAGATCCGTGCTGTTTGCGATTGGCCACCGGCACCCGCCGGTGCGGACAGCGCCAAACAGCCATCCAGACAGGGTTTGTGACAAAACAAGAAATTGACCACAAGGAGAGAAAACCATGCTGTTCCGCCAACTCTACGACAACGAAACCAGCACCTACACTTATTTAATTGCCGACGAAACAACCAAAGAAGCGGTTTTAGTCGATCCGGTAATCGAGCAAGTCGAGCGAGATTTGAAACTCCTGCAAGAGTTGGGACTAACTTTGCGGTACTGCCTAGAAACCCACATTCACGCGGATCACATCACCGGCACCGGCAAACTGCGCTCCTTAACCGGCTGTCAGGGAATCGTCCCGGAAAATGCCAGCGCCGCCTGTGCCGATCTGTTCATTAAAGATGGGGAAATCTTGCGCTTGGGAGAGATCGAAATTAAAGCCATCGCCACGCTAGGCCACACCGACAGCCACATGTCATATCTGGTGAATGCCTCTCATCTTTTAACAGGCGATTCCCTGTTTATTCGCGGGTGCGGGCGCACAGACTTTCAAAGCGGAGAGCCGGGTTTAATGTACGATAATGTTACCCAAAAACTCTTCACCCTGCCAGACGAAACCCTCGTGTATCCCGGTCACGACTACAGAGGACAAACCGTTTCAACCATTGCCGAAGAAAAGAAATACAACCCCCGCTTTGCCGGCAAAGATATGGCCAGCTTTATCCAACTGATGAACAGCCTCAACCTGCCAAATCCCAAGAAAATTGCCGAAGCAGTTCCCGCCAACCAGCGCTGCGGTAACGTGCCGGCATAGGGGCGAGCGCTTCTCAGTGGGGTATATTTTTGGCTTTCGCGCTATATCGGGGGGGGAGACGCGATAAATCGCGTCTCTACAAGAGACTCATTTAATTGAGAACCGTTATAAAGTGGGTTTATTTTGCTAGTAGGGGCTGGTTTTCAGACATCCTTTATTGCCAGCAAACATCTGGAATGAACCCGCCCCTACTGTTCGCTCCTGGTTTCTCCCCCTCTCTTTCCAGCTTATGGTAAAATTGTGGGAGCAATTCGACAGAAAGACATTCCAAAGTTTAGCCACCGCACAGGCGAAAAGTACCTCTATTGACCGTTCTCCTTTGCTTTCCAAATTGAGCCGATATTTCCCAATTTTAACTTGGGCGCTGCATTACCGGCGCGAATATTTGCTCGGAGATGTCACCGCCGGCATCATCGTTGCCAGCTTGTTAATTCCGCAGGGAATGGCTTACGCCATGCTGGCCGGTTTGCCCCCGCAAGTGGGGCTGTACGCCAGCATTCTCCCCCAAATTGTCTACGCCTTTTTGGGAACCAGCCGCATGCTTTCAGTTGCGCCGGTTGCCGTTGATTCCCTCATGGTTGCTGCAGCAGTAAGCGCTTTAGCCAAAGAAAACACGCCGGAATATTTAGGGCTGGCACTGACTTTAGCATTCCTCGTCGGTGCCCTAGAACTTATCATGGGAGTGTGCCGGCTGGGATTTTTGGTTAACTTTCTCAGTCAGTCCGTTATTTCCGGATTTATCAGCGCCGCTGCCATTCTCATCGGGTTCAGCCAAGTTAAACACCTGTTCGGGCTAAAAATACCCCAAACGGAATCCTTTTTACAGCTGGTCAGTTACCTGGGCGAAAACATCGGAACAGCCAACTGGATAACCCTGAGTCTGGGAGTGGCAAGTTTGGCTCTATTGGTGTATTTTAACAAAGGGTTGAGCCGGCATCTGAAAAACTTTGGATTGCCGGATGCCGCCACTGTTCCGATTACCAAAAGCGCTCCTTTAATTGCTGTCACCGGCAGTACCCTGATTGTCTGGCTGTTTCAGCTCGATAAAATAGCGGGGGTTAAAG
>CAZJNL010000753.1:0-3409 GCA_964546515.1 uncultured Oscillatoria sp. | reverse complement strand
GCAAAGCCGTCCTCTCCCTCACCGTACCGGATGCCCAAGCGCAACAGAAATGGGCGGCGAAACCTCTGCCTTTGGGCTACATCGCCCCCAATCTGGAAGACAGTTACATCGCCTCGGATAAAAACCTGTCGCCCAAGTTTCTGCGCTTCGCAGATAAGACAGCGGTAGACTTGACAAATTTCGTAACGGGTGCTAATGAAACCGGCTACCACGTCGTCGGTGCCAACTGGGGCGAACACTTTCCTTCCTCCCTCTGCCTTGATGGGAGAGGGGCGTCTGGTGAGGGTGCCCTAGTGGTGGATATCCGCAAGGCTAGACCGGGCGACCGCGCCACCCACGACCCCAGCCAAACCCTGCAAAGCGCCCGTGGCATTGAAGTTGGCCACATCTTCCAGCTGGGCACGAAATACTCTCAGGCTATGGCAGCCACCTACACCAGCGAACAGGGCGAAGAAGTTCCCCTGGTTATGGGTTGCTACGGCGTCGGCGTCTCGCGGCTGGCTCAGGCAGCGGTGGAGCAATCCTATGATAAAGATGGGATTATCTGGCCGGTGGCAATTGCGCCGTACCATGCTATAATCACAATCCCGAACATCACGGATGGCAAACAGGTGGCGGCTGCCGAAAAGCTCTACAGCGAGTTAAATAAAGCCGGTGTGGAAACTCTGCTCGATGACCGCAACGAGCGTGCCGGTGTTAAATTCAAAGATGCCGACTTGATTGGGATTCCCTACCGGATTGTCCCCGGTCGCTCTCTCAAAGATGGCAAAGTAGAAGTAGTGGAACGGGCTACCCGCAAATCCCAGGAAATCCCCCTCGAAGAAGTCTTGCCCACCTTAAAGCAGTGGATTGACGCCGCCCTCCAGAATACCTCTGTTTAATCACTAGATGTAAAACTCGCGCGGGCGGGCTTGGTTTGTTTGGAGACGCGACATGTCGCGTCTCTACACTCGCTATTATAAGATAACAATACAAACGTATTTTACCAATTTGTGCGTTTCCGGAATCCAGCCCGGGAACGAGTTACAATCTCGCACTTACCGCCACCCGATTAATGGAAGATGCTGTAGCGCGAATCCGTGAAGCGCGACGCGCCACATTGGCCCGTCGCACGCCTCTCATATCATCTCCGGTCAATTGCCCGTAACATTAATTTTTCCATCCCTCTGTGTCTTTCTTCTTCCTTCTTGGCGTACTTGGCGTCTTGGCGGTTCATTATTAAAGGCTTATGGTGGGGTAAGACCCCATATCAATTTGCCACCGGCTCAATGGAATTCCTAAGCGTCCTTTTATCTATCCTCCTGGCTGTAGTCTCACCGGCTGGTTTCGTCGCCGACAAGGTAGTGGCTGACGCTATCCGCTCTCGCTTTGAATCCGTGGAGCTGCTGCAAGTGCGCATCGACAACACCCCCAGCTACCAGCTGGCGCAAGGCAAAGTGGAGCGGGTGCGGATTGCCGGTCGGGGGATGCGGCTGACGCCCTTGATCCGGATTGCGGCGCTGGAGGTGGAAACCGATGCGATTGATGTGGACGTGCGGCGTTTGAGGCGGGGTGGGAAAACGCCGCCGCTGGAAGCTTTGCGCAAGCCGGTGCAAGCTATGGTGCGTTTGGTGCTAACGGAGGAAGATATTAATCAGGCGCTGCAGTCGCCTGCGGTGGCCAGCCGGTTGCGCAATCTGGGAACGCGCCTGCTGGGCGGTGCTGAAGGCCAGCGGGTGGAGCGCTACGAGATTCTCAATCCCAGGGTGGAGCTTTTGGACAACAAACGGCTGCGCTTCGGCGCGGAAATTCAGGAGCGAGGGTATCCGGAGCGGCTGGCGATGGTGGTAGAGTCAGGAGTTAGAATTGTTTCTGGGCGGCAGATCGAGTTGACTGACCCGGTGGTGCTGGTGAATGGGGAGCAGGCACCGGCAAGGTTAGTCACGGGGATCGCCTCGGGGGTGAGCCGGCGCAGTGACACCGGCACCTTGGAGCGTTACGGAATTACAGCGCGGCTTTTACAATTGAATGTGACTCCAGATGAATTGGATCTGGCGGCATTTGCGCGAGTGGAGCGCCGGTGAATTGTATCGGGAGGGGGGTGCCTTGCTGAAGTTTCTGGCCGTTTCTGGAAAGTGCCGTAACGCTTGTGTAGTTTTCAGCCCGGTCTCCTCACATGTAAGCTATCTGCTTACAGCTTTAAGCTTGAGCGCCAGTTGATTTTGAAAGGCCACGATTTAGGATATTCTGCGGTCAATCTAAAATCTCCGGAGGCTTAACACTTGCCAAGTAAAGGCTGATTGCTTACCCTCACAGTGAATCCCGTTGAATCCTCAAGGAGAGCTTTTGTATGCAAGAACAACAATCCGGACGGCGCATTTCTCCCGGCCTATTGGCTGGCGGTGCGGCGCTGATTTTGGCTGCCGGTGGCGGCACCGCTTGGTGGGCGACGCACTCAAGGACGACCGTTGAAACTCCTCCGGTGCAGATACCTGTACCTGTCCCTGCTGTCGGGCCGACAATCCCGCCTTCTGTCCCACTGAAGCCGGGAGAGAAGGCGGTGCAAGTTTTCTGGCTTAGGGATGCCGACACCAAGCTGGATTTGGTTCCGGGTCAGATTAATGTGGACAAGGCCAGCCAGCCCAACGCTGTTTTGGCTGCGGCTTTCAATCGCTTGTTAAGCGGTTCTGTGCCGGCAGGTGCCTCTAGCGCCATTCCCCAGGGGACAAAACTGCGGAGTGTGGCGGTTAAGAGTGATGGTGTGCATGTGGATCTGTCCAAGGAATTTAAGACCGGCGGCGGCAGTGCCTCGATGATCGCTCGTTTGGCCCAGGTGATTTACACGGCCAGCAGTTTAGATGAGAATGCCTTGGTCTGGATTTCTGTGGATGGGAAACGTTTAGAAGTTTTGGGGGGTGAAGGTTTGGAGGTTGCTCAGCCGATTACCCGCCAAAGCTTCCAGAAGAACTTTTCCCTTTAGCCCCGATTCCCGTCCCGAAACCGGGCTGTCCTTTGCTGGATGCCGTGGTTGGCACACTTTTCGGTTGTCGGAGTCTTCACGGCATTCAGTCTGGCTTTTTGCAATTCGCGCTTTGGCGAGGGCGGGTTTCGCTTCTGATGTGCTGATTTTAAATACTTTTAAAAAGTCATCATTGCAGCCGTTGGGGTTCTGGGGTTGGCAGCGCCTTGGGCAGAGACGCGACAGTTTGAGACGCGACAGTTGGAGACGCGATTTATCGCGTCTCTACAACAGTTAGGTTAAGACGCGACAGTTTAATAGGCGATAAATCGCGTCTTTACAAGCGCCTGGGCACTGACCGATTTTCTATAAAATATTCATCCGTAAATTCTCTTATTTTTTGCAGGCCAAGCTAAAAGCGCGGAAGTGGCGGGCTTGCTGTTCAATGCGGGTCGCCAAGCGGTCGCAAAC
>CAZJNL010000752.1:0-3415 GCA_964546515.1 uncultured Oscillatoria sp. | reverse complement strand
AATGTTAGAAGTAGGGTGCGTTCCCCGTTGAGAGAACTTCCTCGAAGGAGTGCGCTTTGCCTTAGGGAACGCACCCTACAATGTTAGAAGTAGGGTGCGTTCCCCGTTGAGAGAACTTCCTCGAAGGAGTGCGCGTTCAGAGGGAACGCACCCTTAGCGTGCCACTTATCAGGCTTTAGCCTCTTTCTTCTTGAACATTTGCAACATGCGGTCTGTTACCAGAAAACCGCCCACCACGTTGATGGTAGCCAGGGCCACAGCAATCACGCCCAAAATCACGGTGACATTCAAATTGCGCTGACCGGCAATCAAGATGGCTCCTAGCACCGCAATGCCTGAAATCGCGTTAGAGCCGGACATCAAAGGCGTGTGGAGCGTCGGCGGAACTTTGTTAATCACCTCAAATCCCACAAACGACGCTAACACAAATACAACTAAACCGGCAATCAATCCTTCTGCCATTGTTTTACAACTTGCTTTCTTTTTGAAGTTTCTATTTCCTAGATTTTGTATTTTAGATTTTGGATTTGGGATTGCCAATCTAAAATCTAAAATCTAAAATCTAAAATTCCTAAACAGGCTGAGTGCTGGCGGCTATTGCTTCCCGCACCCGCTGATTGCGAATCTCACCCCCATGCGTCAGGCAAGTGCTGCCGGTGATATCGTCTTCAAAATTCAGCTGCAGCGGGACATCTTTTTTGATCAGGTGTTGCAGCAACGCCAAAAGATTCTTGGCATACATCTGAGAAGCGTGCGCCGGCATGGAAGCGGCCAAATTCAGCGGGCCCATAATTGTCACGCCATTGCGGACTACATCTTTGCCCGGTTGGGTGCAGGCGCAGTTACCGCCCTGATCCGCTGCCAGATCCACGAGCACAGACCCGGGCTTCATCTGGCTGACCATTTCTTCCGTCACCATCACGGGGGCCTTTTTGCCCGGAACCTGGGCGGTGGTAATCACCACGTCTGCTTGCTTGACATATTCAGCAATTGCGTCCTGAGCTCGCTGCTTGGATGCGTCGGAAATTTCCTTGGCGTAGCCGCCCGCCGCCGCTGTTTCCTCGTTGAGCTGGACTTCGACGAACTTAGCGCCCAAGCTGAGCACCTCTTCTTTGGCTGCCGGTCGGATATCGAAGGCATCCACCACGGCTCCGAGGCGGCGGGCGGTGGCAATGGCTTGCAGCCCCGCAACAGCGGCACCAATCACAAACACCTTGGCGGGGCGGATCGTGCCGGCTGCCGTCGTCAGCATCGGGAAGAACTTGGGCACAGTTGCAGCCGCCAGCAGGACTGCCTTGTAGCCCGCCAGTGACCGCTGGGAGGACAGGGCGTCCATGCTCTGAGCCCGCGTCGTGCGCGGGATGAGTTCCATCGCCAGAGCCGTCACCTGCCGGGAGGCCAGCTGCTGCGCCAGCACCGGCTCTGCCAGGGGATTGAGGAAGCTGATTAACACCGCCCCTTCGCGCAGCAGGTTAATTTCGTGCGGCTTGGGGGGAGCCACCTTGAGCAGCACATCCGCTTCCCGCCACAGGGCACCTGTGTCCGAGATAATGGTGGCACCGGCAGCCGAGTAAGCCTCATTGGGGAAGAACGCCCCCTCACCGGCACCGGCTTCCACCCACACTTCAAGGCCCGATTTCACTAACTTGGCGACGACCTCGGGAATCAAGGCGACACGGCGTTCGCCCACTTCTATTTCTTTTGCAACCGCTATTTTCATAAATTCTCCTCTCCTCTGGTTCGGCGCACTCATCGCCACAGAAACAGGACAAGATGGGACAATTGCGTTTTCATTGGCAAGATGCCAACTGGCTATCTTGCAGCAGTCTCAGCCGGGAGCTGAGCCAAAGCGATTCTCATTGAGCACCACAACGGCAGACTGTCACTCTGATTCTGGTTTTCCTGTACTGGCTGCCCCGCCCATCTCGAAGGAATCTGAGCCGGCTTTTGAGCGAGCCACTTGCTTGATTGTGCCCCTGGGAAATCAGGCCCCTGCCCGGGCGTGGGCCGGTGTTGCCTCACACAGAAGGCCCGGCAGCGGGCGATTGTCCTCCCCTTGGCGTTTCCGCCGGCACCGGGCGTGATCGGGCGCGTTCCATTTGGGCCACTTCTCCCGAACCTGTCCTGGCTCCTGTGCAGCCGGGGGGCTGGCACGGGCGGCTCCCGGCGGCTGCCGGTGCCCGCAGATTTTCCCCCAGGCTGAATGGGCCGGCAATTCTACCCAGGTTTTAATACAAGAGTGGCTTTCTGCATCGTATTTTGTTCTCCCAAGATTCGCCAGTATTTTAAACTTTTCTTAATCAAACCCCTGTGGAAAAGCATTGCTTCTGTTCCCTGTAATAGCAAACAACCCCATCTAAAATCAAGTCGCGTTAATAAACGGTTACATTCGTCCACATTGCTTGCAGGTCTTGCCTTTGATAAAATTTGTCTGGAGATCAGCGTTTGCCTAAGATTGCTGCCTGTTCCCGGGCACGCTTGAGCCTGTTACCTGCCTTAAGCCGGCTAAAAGTTGCAATTTATTTCAATTTATTTGGATATGTTCAAAACTCTAGCATGCGGGCGCGGCAGTTAGCAGACCGGCTGCCAACTGCTGAATGGCATGTATTGCTCAAGATCCGGGCCGGTGCGGGCTATTTTGAGAGCCGGCGGGACAGCGGGGGAGTTCGTTTCGGGGGGGAGACTGGAACTTGGGGCAGGGGCGGGCTGTCACGGGGAGAGTGATTTTACTCATCAAACCCAACCGGCTGACCGCCGGTAAAGTTTAGTAAACTGTTGAACAACTCCCTAAAAACTTCCTGGTGTTGAGGTATCGATCCCATGTTGTCAGCAATCGCCTCTACGCGCCGTCTCCTGTCTGCTGTGGCCATTACCGGCTGCCTGATTGCAGGCGTGCCGGCCATCAGCTGGGCCCAGGGTTTGCCCGGACTGACCCTGTTTGGTGGCCCTCCGAGGGAAAATCAGCTGAACTTTCGATTGGACTACGGCTCAGCCGGCGTGTGGGATCGCTACCGGCTGCGCATCCCAGCCAAGAAAATGAAGCTGGCGATCGCCCAGTTCTCGATCAGCTATCCAGATCACTACGAAGGCAAATTTGACAAAAAAGAAATTGAGGTGCGCGTCGCAGGCAAGAAAGTGCCGCTGCAAGAGGTAGTCTGGGACAAAGAGAATTACCGGGTTGAAATTTATCCCCAGAACCCCATTCCCGCCGGCAGCGATGTGGAGCTGGTGTTCTCAAACGTGCAAAACCCCAGCCGGCGAGGCATGTACAACTTCAACTGCCAGATCCTCACCCCGGGCGATGTGCCCCTGCTCCGCTACATCGGCACCTGGATGTTGAGCATTACTTAGCCGCCCCTCCCGCAGCCTGCACTGCGCCCGCCGCAACCGTCTTTTTCGCTGATTTGGATGCTCA
>CAZJNL010000751.1:0-3416 GCA_964546515.1 uncultured Oscillatoria sp. | reverse complement strand
CAAGATCGCCAAGTTTTATAATGGAAACTGGAGCTGCCGATGGAATCTCAAAATGTTCTTGACAAAACCACCCCGAAACTGCTAGAATATTTGACAGCTGAAAATCGCCTAATTCGCCGGCGTGCCGCCCGCGCCTTAGGGCAAATCCGCACAGACGCAGCTGTTACCGGCTTGCTGCAAACCCTTAACCATCCAGACTGCGACGTGCGCGGTTTGGCTGCTTGGGCGATCGGGCAAATCCGCACCGGCACAGCCATTACCGGCTTGCTGCAAGCCCTCAGCCATGCAGACACTGAAGTTCGCCAGTGGGCGGTTTGGGCGTTGGGCGAAACCGGCACCGGCGCGGCAATTTCTGGCGTGCTGCAAGCTCTCCAGCATGAAGACTCTGAAGTTCGCTGGCGGGCGGCTTCCGCACTGGGAAAAACCGGCGATTCCGCCTATATTGCCCCCCTGCAGTCAGCCCTCAGCGATCCAGATTCAGAGGTTCGCGGAAAAGCCGCTGCAGCCTTAGGAAAAATCGGCTCTCCCACCGCAGTTGCGGCGCTGCTAAAAGCCCTCAGCGATGACGATTACGTTCGCTGGAAAGCCGCTTCTGCCTTAGCGGAAATCGGCTCAGATGCCGCTGTCGCTGGGTTGCTGCAACAGCTCAGCCATCCAGACTCTGAAGTTCGCGGAATTGCCATCTGGGCGTTAGGAAAAATAGGCTCTCAGCCGGCAATTGACGGCTTGCTGCACGCGCTCAACAGTGGAGATTGCGCTCTGCGCACAAAAGCGGCTGAAGCCTTAGGGGAAATCGGCAGTGAAGTTGCAATTTCCGCCCTGCTGCAAGCCCTCAGGGATGCCGACTTTTATGTTCGCTGGAGAGCGGTTTCTGCTTTAGGACAAATTGGCTCACCGGCGGCAATTTCCGGACTGCTGCAAGCCCTCGAAGATGAAACCTCCTCTGTTCGCGGCTCAGCCGCTACCGCCTTAGGCAAAATCGGCGCAGAGTCAGCAATTCCCGCACTCGCGCGAGCGCTCAAAGATGAAAACTCCTCTGTTTGCCAGAGAGCCGGTGAAGCTTTGAAAAAAATCGGAACCCCAGCAGCACTCGCCGCGCTGCAGCAAAATTCTGTTGAGACTGACAGCAGCGCCCGGGAAGAACAAGAAACCTCCCCTCAGACTATTATAACAGAAGTTCAGAGCGATAAACTGCCCAAACTTTTCATCACCAGCTGTGCGGAAGCAGGGGAACACATCCTCTGCAAAAAAAGAGGGTCATTAATCAAACATCTCATCTCCATAGGCAGCCCGGGCGCACCTCTTCCCCAGGGGTTCAGCCAAATTCCCCACCGGCTGCGGCTGGAATTTAACGACATACACGCGCCCGAGAATGACCCGGAATTAGTTTTGCCCACCTTTCAAGATATACTCAAAGTAATAGACTTCGTATCGTCAGTTTCCCAGTTCGACGGGCACCTGCTCATCCACTGCCAAGCAGGCATCAGCCGCTCCTCAGCAGTAGCCTTAACAGTTTGCGCCCTGATCCTGGGTGCCGGTAAAGAACAGGAAGCCCTAAACTACATCCTAACCGCTAGACCCCAAGCCAGACCTAACTGGTGGATAGTAGAATTAGCAGATGAAGCCTTGAATCGAGATGGCCGGTTAGTGCGAGCCCTTGAAACCTCAGGCATCTATCCAGGGATAGACTAATATCCAACCTCTTGGCGTCTTGGCGTCTTGGCGGTTCATTTCCCTCCCTCTCTCCCTTCCCAAACCTTAACATGACAGAGCAACGCGACACCGATTCACCCCCAGCTGATTCCGGACAAATGGACAAACCGGCTGATCCCCTGACACCTGAGTCAGAAGATAATTCCCCCGCCAGCCGCATTGCCGGCATCTGGAAAGACGCAACCGCACGCTTGCAGCAACTCATGCCCCTAGAGCAAGTGGGGCAAACAGTTGTGAGCTGGTTTAGCATTAGCGAAGAGCGGGTTGCAGAGATTTTGGAAACCGTTCGAGCTCAACTGCCCACCACAGAAGCCCTCCTGATTGGCAAACCCCAAGCCGGCAAAAGTTCGATTGTGCGGGGAATGACGGGATTTTCTGCTGAAATTGTCGGTCAGGGATTTCGCCCTCACACCCAACATACCGAGCGCTATGCCTATCCGTCAAAAGACTTGCCATTGCTCATTTTTACCGATACCGTCGGACTGGGAGATGTCAGTCAGGACACTCAAAGCATTATACAAGAAATTGGGGGTGATTTGCAACAGCAAACTCGCTGCGCTAGAGTCCTGATTATACCCGTCAAAATCAATGATTTTGCCACCGGCACCCTGCGACAAATTGCCACAGAGTTGCGCCATAAGTATCCCAACATCCCCTGTTTGCTGGCGGTGACTTGCTTGCATGAAGTTTATCCGCCCGCTACTGCAGATCATCCCCCATACCCACCAGAGTATCAGGAATTCAGCCGAGCCTTCGCTGCCATTCAAGAAACTTTTGCGGGGCTGTACGAGCGGGCTGTCGCCATTGACTTCACCCTAGAAGAAGACGGATACACGCCCGTGTTTTATGGCTTAGAAGCGCTGAGAGACACGCTAGCAGACTTGCTGCCAGAAGCGGAAGCAGGTGCCATTTACCAGTTATTAGATGAAAAAGCGGGCCGGCAGCTGAGTGACCTCTACCGCGATGTCGGACGCCGGTACATTTTAGCATTTTCCATTATGGCAGCCGCCCTGGAAGCTGTGCCGCTGCCACTTGCCAGCATGCCGGTGCTAATTGCCTTGCAAATCTCGATGGTGGGTTTGCTGGGGAGACTGTACGGGCAAACACTAACTGCATCGCAAGCTGGAGGAGTTGTCAGCGCAATTGCCGGCGGTTTTATAGCCCGCGCTGTTGGAAGGGAATTAATCAAATTTGTGCCCGGAATAGGCACCGCAATCGCCGCCTCATGGGCGGGTGCGTACACCTGGGCGCTCGGCGAAGGTGCCTGCGTGTACTTCGGTGATTTAATGGGGGGCAAGAAGCCAGATACCAAGCTAATTCAGTCCGCAATGCGAGAAGCCTTCCAGACAGCCAAAGAACGGTTTAAGGAAATCAAACGCTGAGCGCTTCTCCCCACCGTAGGGTGCGAAGCGCTCAGCGTAACGCACCCGAAGAGTTTATTTACCAAAATGGGAGGGCCAACTCCTTCAAATAAAATCAAACGGCGCTCCCTTCTCTACCCCCTAGTAGCTGATCAAATCACAGTCAAGGCTTGAACTTGCCGCTGCTGCAAACTGTTAAGGTGTTAATCCACTCACACTTGCTGGGTCTACTGCTACAATTCCTTCCCGGACATAGGGAGTGAAATCTGCTTTATTAAACGTCAAAATATGGGTGATGTCGTTTACTTTCATAGCCGCCACCAAACGAGCATCATGCACCTG
>CAZJNL010000750.1:0-3421 GCA_964546515.1 uncultured Oscillatoria sp. | reverse complement strand
GCCCGCTGGCAGTATTCTATTAAGCCGGTAGTAGGCTGGGGCAACACCGGCAGCTTCCAGCAATCCACTGCCGGCTGGCTGTCTTTTTTGCAAATTTTTGAGCCCGGATGGCAGATTTTGATGGCTCACGGTTTGGCCACCGGCTGGATTGAGTGGGATGAACAGCGCTACGAGTTCACCGACGCCCCCGCCTACGGGGAGAAGAACTGGGGCGGCGCTTTCCCCAAAAAGTGGTTCTGGCTCAACTGCAATTGCTTTGACGGCGAGCCGGATTTGGCTTTAACTGCCGGTGGGGGGCGTCGCGGGGTGCTGTGGTGGGAGGAGGAAGTGGCGATGATTGGGCTGCACTATCGCGGCACGTTCTACGAATTCGTTCCTTGGAACTCCCGTGTCACCTGGGATATCCAGCCTTGGGGACTCTGGCGCATGCAAGCGAGCAACAGCCAGTTTACTATTGATCTCGTTGGTAGCACGGATCTCCCCGGCACTCCCCTGCTGGCACCCACGGAAAAGGGTTTGGCTAAAGTCTGTCGGGACACGATGGGCGGGCACCTGACTGTGCACCTGCGGCGAGTTGCCGGTGGGCAATCCTCAACCCTCCTGAAAGCTACCAGTTCTCTGTGCGGTTTGGAGACGGGCGGGGGGACATGGGACGCCCCCTGGCAGTCTCCCTAGCTTTCAGCCGCTGCGCAGATCCCCCTCTCCCAGAGGTTGAATTTGTCAAAATTTCCGCATTTTGCTGACGCAAGGGTGCTAGTGCTGCTATCATTAACATCTAGTTGGGGCTGTAGCTCAGTTGGATAGAGCGAGCGCCTCCTGAACAATCGGGCACCGTGGGGGAAACTCTGCGTGTGAATGTGGTCAAATTCAAGGAAGCCTAAGTCTGGCAACAGATAGGGTAATCTTGAGCCAAGCCAAAGTTAGTGCTGAGTCCGTGGTGCTGAGTGCTGCGCGTTCGGCGTTCAGTCCTGAGTGCTGAGTGTCTTTCAAACTCAAAACTCATCCCGCAAAACTCAAAACGCTTTGGAAGGTGCAGAGACTGGTTTAAGGAGTAAAACAAGATAGACTGTCATGTCTTATCAAAAGTAGAGCAAAGAGGTATTCTGGTTGGAATGCTACTGGGTGATGGCCACAGAAGTCAGAATAACTTCTTTATCCAGCACTCATCCGAGCGAGAGGACTATATTCTGTACAAGAAAGACGTTCTCGAACAAATCACCAGAAGACCGGTACATGTCCGGAAATGGGAGACAAAGGAGGGCTGCGGCCTAATTCGCATCGAACCCAAGTTAATTCCTCTGACAAGGGTCTTGGTTGACAAGCTGTACAGGGGCGGAACTAAAACAATCACTAGAAAGTTCCTCAACCTGTTAACCCCCCAAGGAATAGCAATCTGGTTCATGGATCGCGGTGCTAAGTCCTTCAAGAAGAAAAACGGTAATGTCCACGCTCTGGAAGTCACCCTGAATACTTATATCTCCAAGGAAGAAAATGAGATTATAGTGTCTTATTTTTCAGAGGTGTGGGGATTTAAGTGGGGGCTGAATAAGAGTAAGGGCTGTTACCGGCTCCGCATGGGAACGAAAGAAGGAAAACGGTTTTTAGCCTCGCTCAGCCCTTTCGTTCCGGAAAGTATGCTCTACAAAGTGCAAACCTCTTTAAACATTACGGCCACCACCTAAGGGCTGCCGGCCTATGGTGAAGGAATAGTCCAGAGAGTGAGGAAACTCACACGAATCTGAAGCGCTAGGTCGCCGGTTCAACTCCGGCCAGTCCCGTCAGTAGAGACGCGATATGTCGCGTCTCTACATTTGCCAGACTGCTAAGGGTTCAATTGGCAAAAGAAGGGAAAATAGGACGTTATATCTAGTCCGGTTAATTGACCGCAATAAACCCAACCCCCCAGCCCTCTTCCCTATAAGGGAAGGGGGAGCAAGAAAATTAAATGATATTCCCCCCTTCCCCAGGATGGACGGAGGAGTTGGGGGGGTTAGGTTGTTCAGGTTAATCAACTGGACTTGATACGATCCGGAGCGGGCACCTGCTACGGTAGATTGGGTGTGTGATGGTGTGAGTTTTCTGTATATATGTTTTTGAGGATCTGGCCGAGAAATCGACGTTACCGCCGGAACAAAAACGCGATACATCGCAAAGAGACGCGATCGTTAGGCCGGTCTTTCCTTTTTCTGCTGCTGGGACTTTCTGTGGTGTGTTGGTTTGGCTACCGGCAAATCAAAAGCCAGTTCGACCGGCCTCAAGCGATGTTGGTGCTGGGTGGCGACACGAAGCGAGAGGTGTTTGCGGCTCAGTTAGCTCGCGAGCATCCCGATTTAGAAATTTGGGTGTCTGGCGGGAGCAATCCAGAATACGCAGAATGGCTGTTTTCAGAAGCGGGAATTGATATGAGCCGGCTGCACTTAGATAAGCGAGCTGTGGATACGGTTACCAACTTCACCACGCTGGTTGATGAATTGCAAGCCAGAGGAATTAGCAGTATCTATTTAATTACTTCCGATGACCACATGCGCCGAGCTAGCGTGATCGGTGAAATTATTTTAGGCAGCCGGGGCATTACTTTCAAGCCGGTGCCGGTTCCTTCAGGGCGAGATCCGGAACCTGTCGAGAAATCGATTCGAGATGGAGCCAGAGCGATTTTGTGGGTGACAACCGGCCACACGGGTTCAACCCTCAGCCGGCATTTCCAGCGCCGCTAGCAGGGAGGTGCGCCTGGAGGCACCCTGCCAACTTCACGCAGCAGCGGGTTCTTGCACGAGAACAAAGGGCTGCACGATCAGGCTATTAAAGCGTTTGGTTCGGTTAGCGTTCCAATCCGAAAGCTGGGCGGTGGAAGGTTTGTAAATCAGTTGCTCGCCAATCCAACCCTGTACAGAGGAAACGTTATCACTAGCCATCGCCAGCGCCACATCGATCAAGTCCAGCTCTGGCGCTACCACAATCAGAGCCTGACGCTGGGCGTGGGGTATCAGCCACTCCCACTCCGCCTCGTCTACTGTTGCCGCTAATTCTTCTCTTAAATCCTGCATTGGGTTAAAATTCCAGCTTGCTTTCGGCTATTGTAGCTTGTGGCTGCCAGAAAAAAGCTTGTTTTCAACCGCAGATTGGGCGTTGCCCAATGTGGGGATGGGGCAGTCTCCGTGCGGTCCCCGCCCTACAACGGGCAATCTGCTTGAGAAACCTGGTTTCTTTAAGAAACCTGGTTTCTTGAGGTTTCAACCGCAGATTAACGCAGATTAACGCAGATTTCGCGGAGAATTCATCTGCGTTTATCTGCGTGCGTCTGCGGTTTGATGCGTTCGCTCCGGGTGCTGTACTCCCGGCGGTGCCGGCTGACTGGCATGACCAGCACGATCTGGGAACGAGGTAATTATTATACTACTACTACTTTTTATTGTCAATGGGT
>CAZJNL010000749.1:0-3424 GCA_964546515.1 uncultured Oscillatoria sp. | reverse complement strand
AGAGCAGAGAACCTGCAACCGGCTCGCGGATGCCATCGATGTCCACTGGGGGAGCGGCGACAAAGGCGATGATGTAGCAGATGGTGGCGGTGAGCAGGGTGGGGATCATCAGAACACCGAACCAGCCGACATAAATGCGGTTTTCGGTGCTGGTGACCCAGCTGCAGAACCGTTCCCAGACGTTGGCGCTATAGCTCCGCTGTAAGGTGGTGGTCATTGATTTATGAGTCCGTTATTTATTTTTCAAGGTTCACGGTAGTGCTTTCTCTACCGTGATTACAGTATCACACACCTTGTTAAGGTTTGTAAAGGGGGTTAAAGAAAAATTTATTTATGAGAGTGATTAGGTTTTCTTATAGGTTGTCGGATGCAGCTGCCTTGCTCGCCTTGTAGAGACGCGACATAACGCGCTGTCGCGCGTCCCTTCGCTATCGGCGTTCGTACCGACCGGTGGAGCTTGGAGCTCGACCGATGGAGCTCCTACCTCCAGCGATGGAGTTTTTAGCTCCAGCGATGGAGCTTTTAGCTCGACCGATGGAGCTCCTACCTCCAGCGATGGAGCTTTTAGCTCCAGCGATGGGCACCCTTGCTCGAGCGATGGAGCTTGTAGAGACGCGACATGTCGCGTCTCTACATATCGATGAAGCTCGGCTCGACCGATGGAGCTCTGAACTCGACTTATAGAGACGTGTCCAGTGCCCCAGTCCCGCCGCCATGTGAGCGTGCCCAATGCCCAATGCCCAATAGGCACAGGCGAGACGCCTGTGCGCATCTGATTCAAAAGCGCAGAAGCTCGCACAAGAGCCACTCACCAATTCTCCTCATCCGGATCGGTAGATTTGCTCCAGATTTCCACATCTATTTCATCCAAGTAAACCAGAGCACGCTGGATTTGGCTGTTCGCTCCCCGGAGTTCCAAATCAAACCAGCCATCACTGGGAGCGTTGCCGGCCAGCAGAGCACCATTGACATTCACGCTCAAGCCGAAATTAGAAATCAGGCGGGAAATCACCGGCTCCTCATGATATTTTTGAGGAATCTGAATCCGGATGCGGATTTGAGTCGGCCTTTTGTCCGCTCTGGCGACATCTGCTGTCTCGCCGGCAGGATGAATGAGCGTGTATTCAGAATCTTGTTTGTCCTGATAAATCATCCGATACTCCTACTTATTTGACTGATCCCAAACTTCCAAATCTAAATCATTCAAGTAAATTAAAGCGCTGCGAATTTGAGCGATTGTGCCTTGGAGTTGCAAGTCGAACCAGCCCTCATCTCTGGCATTCGAGCCAAGTAAGGCTGCCGCAATATTGACGGTTAAGCCGTACTGAGACACGAGGCGAGAGATGACCGGCTCCTGATGATATTTTGGGGGAATCCGAATTCGTATGCGAGTTATCTGATTTTCACCGGCAGCAGAAATTGTCATATTTTCCTCCTTTACTGAAAACCTCTTTACTAACCTTTAGCCGCCTTCTTGTAGAGACGCGATTTATCGCGTCTGATTGAGCGCGTCTCTACAAGAGTAGTCCAGGCGTCTCGCCTGTCCAAAACTGTCCAAAACCTGCGGTGGGTTCCCCTGGGAGGGGAACCCACCCTACAACTCGCGCTATTCAACCTCCTTAATGTGGGTTTTGCGCTCTAGAATTTCCTTCAATACTAGCGTAACGACTGCTAGAAAACCCAGCAGAACCGCAGCGGAAAAAGCCGATTGCGTCTGGTACTGCTTGTAGGCTTCCTCAACAAACAGAGGCAGGGTTTGCGTTTTGTTAGCAATATTCCCAGATACCACCGACACAGCGCCAAACTCGCCCATCACCCGCGCATTGGTCAAAATCACACCATACAGCAGCCCCCACCTGATATTCGGGAGAGTGACGCGCCAGAATATTTGCCAGTCATTCGCGCCCAGCGTCCGGGCGACTTCCTCCTGATCCGCACCGGCTTCTTCCAAAACCGGAATCACTTCGCGGGCGACGAAAGGCAGGGTGATAAAAGAACTTGCCAGCACCATTGCCGGCATGGCAAACACAATTTTAATGTTGGCGGCTTCTAGCAGTGGCCCAAACCAGCCATTCCGCCCGTAAAGCAGCACAATCATCAGCCCTGCCACTACCGGCGATACCGCAAAGGGCACGTCTAAAATGCTAATGAGCAAAGCCCGCCCCCGAAATTGATTCCGGGCAATCACCCAAGCGGCGCACAGGCCAAAAACTGTATTCACCGGCACCACAATCAAGGCGATTAAGACGGTCAGCTTTACAGCATTGATAAACGCCGGTTCCGTCAGGTTGCTTACAAACGGCCCCACCCCTTCCTTAAACGCTTGCACGAACACGTTGAGCGCTGGAATGAACATAACTAACGATAAATAGCCGACCGCCACAGCAATCAAAGTAGGTTTCACCCACGGGCGCTCCTTTTCTGCCGAACCGGCTGCCGGTGGCACCTTACTGTTCAAATGTCCAACCTCAGGATTCATAGCGACGCCTCCAAGCTTGCAAGAGGTTAATTGCCAACAGCATCAGCAGCGAAATAGCTAACAAAACGCTGCCGATAACCGTCGCTCCCGAATAATCGTACTGCTCCAACCTTTGGATAATCAGCACCGAGGCGATTAAATCTTTAAAGGGAATATTAGCAGCGACAATTACAATTGAACCGTATTCTCCAACCGCGCGGGAAAACCCCAAGGAAACCCCGGTCAAAATAGCTGGTATTAAGGGAGGCAGAACAACGCGCCAGAAGGTTTGCCATTGAGAAGCGCCCAGCGACCAAGCTGCTTCCTCAACGTCCTTTTCCATTTCCTGCAACACCGGCTGCAATGTCCGCACGATGAAAGGCAAGGAGATAAAAATCATTGCCACCCCCACCCCCAGGCGGGTAAATGCCACCTTAATTCCCAGGGGCGCAAGCAACGAACCAATCCAGCCGTTATCGCTGTACACTGTTGCCAGGGTCAAACCGGCAACCGAGGTGGGCAGGGCAAAGGGCAAATCAATCGCCGCATCAATTAACCGCTTGAAAGGGAAATCGTACCGGACTAAAACCCAAGCAATTAAAGTGCCAAAGACTCCATTCACCAGCGCCGCCACCAGCGCTGTGACGAAGGTAACATCATAGGTGGCCACTGCCACCGGATCGGTCGCTATCTTCCAGAAGTTAAGCGGATTCTCCGTACTCGCTTTTAGCAGCAGCGCCGCCACAGGCAGAAATAGCATTAGGGTGAGATACCCCAGGGTGATGCGCCAAGGCCAAGAGAGCTTGGAGAGCTGGCCCACAGGGTTTTGCCCAATCGGATTGGATGGTTCTCGAGCAGATACAGTCATACAGACTACAGACTAAGAACTGGGTACTGGGAAAAGAAAGAAGGTGAGCTTCGTTCTTTTACCTTTTTCTCGTTCCCAGGCACCCTTACGCGCTTGCC
>CAZJNL010000748.1:0-3427 GCA_964546515.1 uncultured Oscillatoria sp. | reverse complement strand
TTAGCCCATGTTTGTAGTAGGGCTTTAGCCCATGTTTGTAGTAGGGCTTTAGCCCATGTTTGTAGTAGGGCTTTAGCCCATGTTTGTAGTAGGGCTTTAGCCCTTCCCTCTGCGGCGCCCTCTGCGGTTAATAAACAAAATTATTATCTATAAACATGTTACCAACAGACCTGTTATTACAGCGGCAAAATGGGGAGACAGTCATCCCGAAACGCCTAAATATTGATGGCAATAATCTCGCCCTTGCAAGGGAGACTATCGCCTGTTTCCAAGAAGCGAAAGGCTGCCCCCAAGGGGAACTCGACCGGCAGCTTTTGGAATTGGAAGGCGACAGCCCTGACTACCGGATTAAGCGGGGGCTGGCGCACTTGCTGAAAAGTGACGCTTTTAGTCAGTTTGAGGTAATTAGTCCTCTCGAACCGCAGGAATTGCGGCAGCGGGTTTTCGCTCGTTCGGCTGAGTCTGTTACCAGTCCGCAATCGGCACAGGTCACTCTTGAAAAGCTGGCTGTTGAGCTGAGTCAGGAGTTAAATCGGGAAGTGCTGCCGGTGCAGATAAAAGCCGGCCTGTATGCGGATTTGGCGGAAAATAAAATTCTGACGCAGTTTGAGGCACCGGCAGCGGAAGACTTGCTGCACCGGTACAATTTGGCGCAGGTGCAGGGCGTATTCTACCGCGCCAGTGACATCACCATCAACGCCCACCGCAATGTTCCCGGTCAGTATAAGCTGTTATTCCGCTATCTCAAATTGTTTCAACTGATGGCCTATATTGAGGGCGACGCCGATCGCGGGTTTACGATTACGGTGGATGGTGCTACGAGTTTATTTAAGCTTAGCACCCGCTACGGACTGGCTTTAGCCAAGATGCTGCCGGCTTTGCTGCACGTCACCAAATGGAGTTTGAAGGCGACGCTGTACAGCCGCGATTTCTACACCGGCACTTGGAAAACTGGCCGGTTCAGCTTGGAGTCGGATTGCGGTTTGGTGAGCCACTACCCTGCGGGCAAGCCTTATGACAGTATGATAGAGGCATCCTTTGCTGACAAGTGGGACAGCCTGAAAACCGAGTGGGTGCTGGAACGAGAGGTTGACCTCATCCCTATTCCAGGAAGCGTGATGATTCCGGACTTTCGCCTGGTGCATCCTGATGGCCGGTCTTTTTTGCTGGAAATTGTCGGCTACTGGCGTCCGGAGTATTTGCAGAAGAAATTCGCCCAAGTGCGTCGGGCTGAGTGCAATAATTTGATCCTGGCTGTTTCGGAGCGATTGAATTTGGAGAAGGCGGGGGTTAATATCAGGGATGTGCCGGCTTTGGTTGTGTGGTTCAAAGACAAATTGTTGCCGAAATCGGTGTTAGATGTGATAGATTAAATGCTGTGGGGAATGCCCGCACGCCCAGCATGCGACCGGCACTTTTGGCGGCTGCTACTGCGCGGACAGCGAAGGTTGCCAGGGGCGGGGCAAGCCCGAGATGTCTGTGGCGAGCCCCAAGAGTGTGATCACGGCTGTGCAAGACTTTGGAGGGGTGCCGGTCGCCACGAGCCGCCGGTGGAACCCCGCAGCTTCCCAGCGGGATACTTCCCATCCCCCCTCTCCCCCTTGCCTCCCTAATGTGCTATTTTAATATTTAACTCAAGTTGCTACCTACAAGCCGTGAGCTTTTCGAGCCGCCCAGACGGGGCGGTCTCCGTGGGTGCCACCGCCCCTACAAAAGGGGGGCTTTTCTACTTCCCCCCCCCTTTTTTAGGGGGGGTAGGGTGGGAGCGAAACCGGAATTTTTTGTAATTAGCAACTTGGGTTATTTATCTGGGCAGACATCAGGTCGGTAACAGCGCTGTAAAACCTTGTACAGTCAATCTTACAAGGTTATTGCCGTCTGAAAGCCCGGGTAAATTTATGACTGACTACTGTTGGCATCCAAGCGTCCTGAGATTTCGGTTGCAGTTGTTAAAAGCAGGTTTTTTGGAGAGTGTAATGTCGAAGCAAATCAGAGTCCTGTCAATAGATGGATGCGGGATTCGAGGGATTATAACGGCCATGATTATGGCCGAAATTGAGGCTCGCACTCAAAAGCCGATTGCAGAGCTGTTCGATATGATTGCCGGCACTTCAACGGGCGTAATTTTGGCTATGGGCCTCACTAAACCGCTGGAGGGAAGCAAGAAGCCTGAACATAGCGCTCAGTCTTTGGTGAGATTGTACGAAACCGAGGGACAGCGAATCTTTCCCCACACTACTTTTAGCAGCCTGAGGAATCTAAAAGAGGAAAAATATCCAGCAGCGGGCCTGGAAGCGGTTCTAGATAAATACTTGGGCGCAACTTATCTGAGTGAAGCGCTGGCAGATATCCTGATTCCAAGCTATGATATAGAGCTGCGCAGGCCCTACTTTTTTAAAAGCTTCAAAGCCAAGCTGGAGCCTAAGCGCGACTTCCCCATGAAAAAAGTTGCGCGGGCGACTACTGCAGCCCCGACCTATTTTGAGCCTCTGAAACTTGAAACGAATGACCTGACCGATTATTATGCCTTAATTGACGGTGGCGTTGTTGCGAACAACCCTGGGATGAGTGCTTATGTAGAAGCGAAGAGTATGTATAAAGAGGCCACGGATTTTATAGTCGTCTCACTGGGGACTGGAGAGATGACAGCCAGACTGTACTATGATAAAGTGAAGAGCTGGGGATTGCTGGAGTGGGCGCAGCCAATTCTGAATATCGTTTTTGACGGCAGCAATGACGCGGTAGATTACCAACTGAAAGAGTTACTGTCGGCTTCGGAGGATGGAAAACCGCGTTACTACCGCTTTCAGACCAGCCTGTCTGGTGATATGGGCGACCGTATGGATGATGCCAGCCCCGAGAATGTCATCGGTCTGAAACGCCTCGCACAGGAGATGATTGATAAGAACAGTGACGCTTTGAAGATGCTTTGCCAGCAGTTAACCGACAGCCTCTGTGCCGGCAAAGTTTAGAAATTGGGCATTGGGCACGCTCGCCTTGGGCATTGGGCATCCCCACTGCCCAGTTGCTAATTTAGATTAATCTACCGGACTAGATATCAGTTCCATACCCTCACGGGTGCGGTAGATCCCGAACTTGACCCCAGATGCAGGGGCTTACCCTCCTCCACCGGCACCCTCTCGCGGAGCAGGCAAGATATCAGCTCGCCCGCTCGCAAGAGCCTCAGTCGGTCAAACCTTTAGCTCATCTAAACAAGAGAAAGCTTTCACCGAGGAGTGAGGTAACTTGAAAGAGTAAGCCGCATTAGATGGGAACTATGGAGCCAGATTCTCTGCCCACAGAGGTGATTCTGACCCAACCACCTCAATCGTTGGGAAACGTTCAACTGGATTGGAATCCTCAACCGGGTCACTATCTCGATCTACACGTTCAAACCTACGCCGTATTCGAACGCCGGCACCGATAC
>CAZJNL010000747.1:0-3427 GCA_964546515.1 uncultured Oscillatoria sp. | reverse complement strand
ATGCCCAGCAGGCTGAGAGCCTTTCTCCCAGCCCTTACCGCTTCATCGTATTTGGAGGACATGGTAGACTGCAAAATCAGCACGCTGTAAATTTCAGCCTTTTCCGTGACGGATTTGGCCCGCTGCAAAGTCAGGTTAATCAATTCTTCTGACTTCTCGAAATTGCCATTTAAATACTCCACCTCTGCCCGCTCTTTGTGCAAGGCAAAAGCCAAGTCATAGCTCTCATCCCATATCTTGCCGGTTAGCCCCTCCATGCCGGCGCTCAAATACTGCCTTGCAGCGACGTAAGCTGTTGCGTCTTTGGCTTTTTTCCCCGCTTCTAAATTCAAGGTGGCCAATTCCAGCCGCTCTCGCTCGTCTTCAATCAGCGACACGCCCACATTCAGGTGATCCACCAGCTCGAAGATTCTTTCTGCGCGATACTGGGCGGGGGTGTTGGCCAGCAGGAGCCGTCCTATCCTGAGATGAACTGCTTTTTTCTTGTCCTCATCAATCAGGGCATAAGCAGCCTGCTGCACCCGGTCGTGCAAGAATTTATAATTGAGGATTAACAGGGGCAGGTTAATCAGTGCCGGTTCGGCAGTGTCCGAGTCTGACACCGGCAGGATGAGTCCTTCCTGAATTGCCGGCAAAAGGTCTTGGAATGTTGCGGACGCTTCTTGCTCATAAATCAGGGACAGGGTGTTTAAATCGAATTGGCTGCCCAGACAAGCCGCCAAGCGCAAAACCAGCTGGGTTCTCTCTGGCAGTTTCTTGACTTTCCAAATCATCAACTCCACCACATTGTCGGTGATGTCGAGCGCCTGAATTTGCTCCATGTCCCATTTCCACCCCCCTTGACTGCTAGATGAGGGAGGAGTAAAGGTGAGGAGGTTTTCTTGATACAGGGTTTTGAGAAATTCACTGACAAAAAACGGGTTGCCTTGGGTTTTGCGCAGCACCAGTTCTGCCAGCGGTTTGACGGCGCTCCGGTTACTGTGCAGCGTCTCGGCAATCACTTGGCCAATTTGTTCGAGGTTCAAGGGCGCTAAGGCAATCTGGTTGATTGTAGCCCCATTGCGGCGCAGCCCGTCAAGGGCGATCGTCAGCGGATGGGTGGGGCTGACTTCATTATCCCTGTACGCCCCTATCGCAAACAGAGATTGCGTCGCCTCATCCGCCACCATCAACTCTATCAACTTGAGTGTGGCGGAGTCAGCCCACTGGAGATCGTCGAGAAAGATGACGAGCGGATGCTCCACCGCGCCAAACACCCGGATGAAGTTTTGAAAGACGAGATTGAAGCGATTTTGCGACTCTGCCGGTCCTAACTCTTGCACCGGCGGTTGAGTCCCGACAATCAGTTCCACTTCCGGAATCACGTCTATAATAATTTGCCCGTTTGGCCCAAAAGCGGCCAGGAGCTTTTCTCGCCACACCGCGAGCTGTTCTTCAGTTTCGGTTAGCAGCAGCCGCACTAATTCGGAAAAGGCGCTGACTACTGCTGAGTAGGGAATTGTCCGCTGAAACTGGTCAAATTTTCCCGATATAAAGTATCCCCCCCTGCCGGTAATTGGCTTGTAAATTTCCTGTACGAGGGCGGACTTGCCAATTCCCGAATAGCCCAGCACCAGCATCATTTCTGTGCTGCCGGCGCACACCCGCTCAAATGCTGCCATTAAGCTCTCAATCTCTCGCTCTCTGCCATAGAGTTTTGGCGGGATTTGAAACTTGTCAGATATATCCTGAAGTCCGACGGTAAAGTTTGCAATCTTGCCGGTTGACTGCAGCTGCCTCAGGCATTCCTCCAAATCTGCCACAAGCCCCCAGGCGCTCTGGTATCGCTTCTCAGCGGTTTTCGCTAGCAACTTCATCACGATGTCTGAAACGGCTTTAGGAATTTCCGGCTCGATTTTGTGGGGCGGCACCGGCACCTTCGCCATATGGCAGTGCACCAACTCCATTGCGTCGGTGGCGGCAAAAGGCAGCTGGTGAGTCAGCAGCTCGTAAAACGTGGCACCTAGGGAGTAAAAGTCAGTGCGGTAATCCAGCGAGCGGTTCATCCTGCCGGTTTGCTCCGGCGACATGTAGGCGAGAGTTCCTTCTAAGGCTGCAGGATTTTTAATCGCGGTATTTTCCCTAGTGAGGGCGCTGGCAATGCTGAAGTCGATGATTTTTACCTGCCCTGTGGCTGGGTTAAAAGCGATATTCGACGGGTTAATATCTTTGTGGATGATATTGGCTGCGTGAATCTCTCCCAAGCTTCTGGCAATTTTTATGGCTAGGGTGAGAAATCCCAAAAGCGTAAATTTTTGGCTTGACATCAAGATCCTCAAGGACTCCCCGCCGAAATCCTCTAAAATCATTACCAAACTGTTCTTATATTTCTGCAAGCCGCAGGCTTTGACTGCGCCTTCTGCATTCAGCGATCGCAATATTTCATATTCGCGATCATATCTGCTGAGTTCCGCCTGGGTGGGGTAGTCTTGTTTGAGAAGCTTGAGGACAACGGGTTGATTGTCCTGCTCTCGCCGTCCTCGATAGACCAGGGTGTTGGCACTGTCATAGATTAGAGCGAGAATCTGGTAGCCGGGAATTGCGAGCATGGTTGGGTTTGACTGACTGGGCTATTACTTTATTATATAAAGTCGCAGCGCCGGCGTGCCGGTGGGCTGAACAAGAAACCTCACGGGGCGGGAGCATCCCACTAAAGCAAATATACCCCGGCGATTAGAAATCGCGTCTATACAAACTTTGTCCGCCTGCGCGGACTTTTGACTTTCGCCGACGCGGGTTTTGTTTGTATAGCTGTGGTTTAAACATCTCAAGGTTGGCTCTGCTATTGGCGTTGCCGGTGGAGAATCTGTGTTTAACATTAGACCCGCTTTTCTGTCAGACTTCCCTGACATGAAAGCCGAGTTTCTTTAGCGCTTCCTTCCTACTTGGCAGGAAACACCCTGACATCTTCTAGGCCAATCCCCCAGCTATAGGGGACAAGCTAGTAGGATTCTACCTTTTCTATGATAAACATAATTTGCGCAGAAACCGACTTTCTCCGTGAAATTAGGGATGTGTGGTGGCGACCTCCTCTGAGAAACCGGTTTTTTTACGAATGATTGGGCTACTTAATAAAATGTCACACTGTCTGATATCTTAGACCGCTCTCAACTTTGGTCGGCGGAGCCTCCCGTTGTTCGTTCCCAGCATGAGCTGGGAACGAGGAACAAGGGGCCGTAGGGGCAGGCCCCTGTGCCTGCCCCAGCCATTTCACGGCAAAATCGCAAACACTCGCGCCGGAAATCCAGAGCCATCTTTGGGTTTGGGAAAACTGACCACCACCAGGGCACCGGCTTGTGGAACCTTGTCCAGATTCGTCAGCAGCTCAATCTGGTAACGGTTTTGCTTGAGGATATAAGCCTCCAGCGAGTAATCATCCTTGCTCGTA
>CAZJNL010000746.1:0-3429 GCA_964546515.1 uncultured Oscillatoria sp. | reverse complement strand
TGTCTCCTAGATTCTTCGCCCTCATGCTTCGCCCCTACAAAAGTGGTATGCTCCCGCACCCCCCTAGACGATCGCCGGCGGTTGCTCGCTATACTTAGAGAAAGTCGGGTGCGTCAGCCCTAGGGCTAGCCCTCACCAGTAGCGTGCTTCCCAGCTGACGCACCCTATAATATTAGAGTATAGATAGGTACACAGCCACTAAACACCGGCAGCCAAGGAAGAAACAGGGAGCAAAAGATTAGCGTAGGAGAGGAAAACCCATCTGTGAGACCTGACTTGCAAGGATTGCAAATCACTAAAGGAGAACTGAGACGCCTCACCGGCGTGGGGATTGGTGATCTCTTGAACCCCCCAACCCTCCCTAAGTTTTTGTCGGAAATTGCCCAAAGCCTCTTAATCATTATTTTAATGGCTGTCAGCGGACTTTTCTTAAATTACCTTTTTCCCGGCAGCAGGCCCCTCTTGATAGCCGCTTACCTGTTAGCGTCTCTGGGGTTAATCGTGGAGGATGTGAAGAAAATCAATTTCAGCCTGAAAAACAAGACCCTTGTTAGTTTATTTGATGACGTGGATCGGTATAATGATGTAATTAAAGCCATCGACATCAACGACCAGCTAGAGGCAGCCGGCAATCCAGAAGTCAGTTTAACAGACAGGGAGAAGGTGATTGCAGCGCTGGAACTGACGCGAGAGGATTTGGTGCGGGCTTTGAGAACCGAGAGAATTCTCAGGGCGCACAGATCCTTCATTGCTCGCAACCCAGAACTGTTTGCCAATAACCTGATGGCTTTGACAGCCTTGCAAGTCAGCGATAGGGCGAGCGAGCATGGCAAACTGCTGAATGAAGCGCTGCAGATTGCAGTCAGCGCTCAAGCGGAAATGAGAAAGTTACAAGACCAGCGTTTAAGTTAGGGGGGAATGGTTCTGTGCGACCGGATTTACAGGGCTTAGAAATATCCAAAGGTGAGCTGAAACATTTGAGCGGTGTGGATACAGACGATTTGTTTCGATCGGCTAGCCTGCAAAACGCTCAAATGCGATTCAGCTTTTTCTTGCAGGAACTTTTTATTGGCCTTGCCATAACTCCGAGCGCCGTCTTCTCGCCACCAATCCCGAAATGTTTGTCACTAACCTCACCGCCCTCAGCGCCTTGCAAGTCAGCGATCGGGCGAGTGAGTACGGACAATTTCTCGATCGAGCCTTGCAAATTGGCACCGGCATTCAAGCAGAAATGAGAAAATTGCAATCGTCACGCTCAGATAAAACATGACCAGCAAACCCAAAATCATTGTCCTCGATGACGATCCCACCGGCTCCCAGACTGTCCACAGCTGCTTGCTGCTCACCCGCTGGGATGCGGACACCCTGCGGCTGGGGTTGCGCGACTCCTCGCCGATTTTCTTTGTCCTCACCAACACGCGAGCTCTCACCCCAGAGCGAGCCGCCGCAGTCACGCGAGAAGTCTGCCACAATCTGAAAGAGGCGATTGCGGCTGAAGGCGTCCGGGATTTCCTGGTTGTCAGCCGTTCCGACTCCACTCTGCGGGGGCATTACCCCGTCGAAACCGATGTCATTGCCTCTGAACTTGGCCCCTTTGACGCCCATTTCCTCGTACCGGCATTTTTTGAGGGGGGGCGCTTCACCCGCGACAGCGTGCACTACTTGATCGTTAACGGCACACCCACGCCGGTGCACGAAACCGAATTCGCCCGCGATTCCGTCTTTGGCTACCGGCACAGCTACCTCCCCGACTATGTGGCAGAAAAGACCGGTGGGCGAATCCCCGCCAGCGCGGTTGAGCGATTTTTGCTCTCGGAGATCCGCACCGGCACCCTGGAACGCCTGACTTCGCTCACCGGCAACCAGTGCGGCGCTGTGGATGGCGAAACCCAGGCAGACCTTGACAAATTTGCCGCCGATGTGTTAAAATCCGCAAGCCTTGGCAAACGCTTCCTGTTCCGCAGCGCCGCCAGCATCTTGACATCCCTGGCCAATTTGGGCCCGCAGCCGGTGGCGGCTGAGGATATGGCCCAATATGTGCGCCAGGGCAAAGCCGGTGCGGCGATCGTCGGCTCCCACGTCAAGAAGTCCACGGAACAGCTGGAACGCCTGCTGCAAGAGCCTGGTGTGGTGGGGATTGAGGTGGATGTGGCGCATTTGCTCGACGAATCGGAAGCGCAGCGATCCGAGCTCCTCGCCACAACCCTGGAAAAGGTTCATCAAGCTCACGCCGCCGGCTTGACACCGGTGGTTTATACGAGCCGGCAGGAACTCACTTTTGACAGTGTGGAAGTGCGCCTGAAGTTCGGTTTAGCGGTTTCCGCCCTGCTGATGGATATCGTGCGCGGAATGCCGGCGGATATTGGATTTTTAATCAGTAAGGGGGGAATTACTTCTAATGATGTTTTGAGTACCGGCTTGGCACTGAGGGCGGCGCGGCTGCTGGGCCAAATTTTAGCCGGCTGCTCAATGGTGCGCACGCCGGCAGATCACCCCCTATTTCCCAACTTGCCGGTGGTGCTTTTCCCCGGTAATGTGGGCGATGCTGATGCGCTGGCTACCATTTACCGCCGGTTGAGCAAACATATTTAGAAACAGGGGTGCGCCGCAAGAATTTAAAAGTAATTTTAAGGCGCACCCAGCAAAGTATAGTAGGGTGCGTTCCGCATGACTGAGAGCCACCGCACAAAGTCCAAGGGTGAGGCGGAACGCACCCTACAAAGTAACTTCTGTTTTTTTAGTGTAACACATGGCGGCACCTTGCTCGTAGTAGGCGGCTTCATTGATAAACACCGGCCAAACGGGTTCGGATTCTTCATAGTAAATCGTCTCGCCCTCAAACGTGATAAAAAGGGGGTCGCCTTTTTTCAGTTCCTGATAGTCTCTGCCCTGAAGCTGGGGGTGAACCATCGCCTCAAGTTCGCCGTTTTGGTTTCGCGGATAGTCCACAACTTTTAAATGCTGGTACAGGGTGAGGGGGGAATTGGCTGCGGTCAGTTCACCCCGATTATATTTTTCTATATAATCTAGGATAGCGCAAACCAGCCCTTCTGTTTTTTGAAACAAACCGGCATGAAGCGTTCCCTGCGGAACCGGGCCAACTTCGAGGGCGAAACCCCGTTCTGAGATGGATTCCAAATAGTAGGAATCTTCGCCTTGGTTGAGGGTTTGGTAAACTTTAAGCGCGGGTTCTATTGAAGTGAGATAAGCTGCCAGTTGCAGGTAAAAGGAGTGATGGCCAGGAACGATTGCAGTCAGGCCCATGTTGGCAGTCGTGCTGTGCAAGTCCAGGATAAAATCAAATTTAGGATTGCCTTTGGGGCCGAGGAGTTGATTGAGTTCCTTAGCTCTTTTGTCTTCGCAGGCAGAGAGGGTGGGGTTTTGCAGGTCAGTGAGGGTAAAGCAGCGGTTTAAGTCTCGGTCAATATA
>CAZJNL010000745.1:0-3433 GCA_964546515.1 uncultured Oscillatoria sp. | reverse complement strand
CTCCCCGAGAGAGTGCAGAAGCGAAAAATGTACAGCACTCATACGAGAAGCGCTATATCTCGTAGGACAGGCATCTTGCCTGTCCTACGGGGTAAGCGCGGAGACAGCAATTGCCCAGTCGCCCGGCGATAAATCGAATTTAGAAACCAGGTTTCTTGAAGAAACCTGGTTTCTGGGGCTCATCTTTATAAAACTAGGTAAAAGTCAACTTCATCTTTAACCCGTCTTGATTCTCTCCGTAATAGCTCTTCAGCCGAGCCACCCTGCAAAACCCGACCGACTCGTAAAGCGCGATTGCGATATTATTCTCCGCTTCCACCTCCAGAAACACCGTCTGGATATTTTCCCACCGCAATTTATCCAAACATTGTACCATCAGCTTCTTGCCCAATCCTTGCCCTCGGAATTCAGGCTTAACCGCCAAACTGTACAATCTGGCCACTTCTCCCCGACAGGTTTTTCGCTTCAAGATAATCGCATAAGCCGCGAGCGTTCCACTCAACCGCATCACATAAATGTCAGCGCGGGGACTTCTCAGCAAATAGGCTATCTGCTTCTTGGAAAAGGCTATCCCCTCTCTAAAACATTGAGTTTCTAGTGAAACTAACTCGCTCTTATCTTGAAGGCTAGCTTTATCTATTTTACAGTCTAGAACAAGCTCCATTCATCTGCGCCCCTTTTCCGTAATAAAAATTAGCAGACCATTTGGGAATGCGAAACGCCGGACGGTAACTTTCCTTGCTCCAAGCTAAAGAAGGGATTTCGCAGTCGTCTCCGGCATTACACCATTTGATATCGGCCCAGTACAGGCGGCAAAATTCGCTAAAAATGTATTGAGCGGAACCCGTAAAATTTCTGTCCGTTTTCTCAATCAGGACGCTAAATATGTCAGGACTCAGCTTTTCCCCAAACGTAAAACCCACCACTTGGTCACTGGCATATAAAACCATGCCGGTGAGTCCTAAAGCCTCAGCATTCTGTAAAACACGCTTTGTGGCAGCTGTGTCTTGAGAGCGTTTTAAGCCAATTGTTACCGATTCTCGCAGCTGCGGTTGCCAGATGTCCAGCAGTTTCAGGCAGTCTTCTATATGAGCGGGGGTAAACCGCTCAGTGTAAATATTGCTGTATCTCCTCATAAAAGCCGCGCGACTTTGCCGCTTAGAAGCCAGATCGCCCCCCTTTAAGTCAATCATCCGCTGCGTTTCATAGACATAATCACCGCTGCGAACCGCTAGGTCAAAAAGTCCTAAGTTATCAACCCATTCTCGGGAGACGTATTCCACATACAAGCTCTGGGGGTTAAATTCCTTGAAAAAGAACAAGCATTCTTCCAGCGCAGCTTCCTTATCTCCAAATCCGACCGGCGGAAACACCATGAGGGGAGAGCTTCCTTGCATGGCAAACACACACAAGCAATCTCTGACTATTTTCCACCGGGTATCGCAAACTTCACTCCACATGAAGATGTTCGCAAAAGTTGCATCGGATATGGGGGTCGGATTGGCGGACAGAAAAAAATCGAAAATCGGCTTATGAGCCAGCTTTAATTTTAACAAGCCGCTGCGCTCAAAATAGTCTTCGTCCTGCTCAGCTGTGGCGTCGGATGTGTCACTCTTTGGCGATTGGTTTGGCATTTTACAGAAATTAAGGCTCCTAGTAGGCAAAGATTAGATTGGCTGTATTCTAGCACGATCTCTGGCAATCGATCTCGAAAATACCCCAAAACAGCAATTTTTTTGACCGCCCAGAAATCAGGGAGTCGCGATCGGGAACGCACCACTTTTGGAGCGCGAGTCAGTCAGAGGGGGAGAGGGCAACAATCCACTTTCATCCTTCCACCTTCCACCTTCATCCTTTTTCCTTGCTTGTCCGGAATGGGAACGATCCCGTCGCCCACTTTCGATTCTGTCAATGGCCATTAGCTTACTCCCTGATGACATCGCACACTCCATCATAACCGGAGCGTTCCCCAGGGGGGAACGCTCCCTTCTTCTTTTACAGCGCTTCTGGTTCCTGACCGGCAACCACCGGCGCTGAAGCGTTCAGCTTCAACTCCGGGTGGTCAGCTTGCACCTGATGCAAATTCCACTCATTCTTAAACAGCAAAACTGGCCTTCCCCAGCTATCCTTCACCGTCACCGTATTGAACAAACGCCCGACTTTCGCCAGCGCTTCCCAACCGCCGGCCACCCAGCGGGCCACCGAAAAAGGCAGCAGTTCCAGCAGCGTCTCAACACCGTACTCATTCTGCATCCGGAACTGCACCACCTCAAATTGCAGCTGGCCAACTGCTGCCAAAATCGGGTCGCGCTTCGCCTCATCAACTGAGTACATAATCTGCACTGCCCCCTCTTCCCGCAATTCAGAAACCCCCTTGCGGAATTGCTTGAACTTGGAAGGATTCGGGTTTTTCAGATAGGCAAACAGTTCTGGCGAAAAACAGGGAATGCCTTCATATTCCAGCTTTTGCCCCGTGTAAATCGTGTCGCCAATCGCAAACACTCCCGGATTGTTCAATCCAATCACGTCCCCCGGATACGCTTCCTCAATCGATTCCCGATCTTGAGCGAATAATTTCTGCGGACGAGACAGTCGCACGCTTTTGCCTGTGCGGGCGTGGTTCACCGTCATGTCTTTTTCAAACTTGCCGGTGCAGACGCGCACAAAGGCGATTCTGTCCCGGTGCTTCGGGTCCATGTTGGCTTGCAATTTGAACACAAAACCGCTAAACTCCGGGTGACTGGGAGCAATCTCACCGGCAGTGCTTCGACGCGCCCCCGGTTTAAGGGCGTATTCCAAAAAAGAATCGAGGAACAGCTGCACGCCAAAATTAGTCATGGCGCTCCCGAAAAACACCGGCGTCATTTTACCTGCGTGCACCTGTTCTAAATCTAGCTCTGACCCCAATTCTTCCAGCAGTTCCAACTCATCTTTGAATTGGTAGTAGAGGTCATTTTCTAACAGTTCTTCCAGGCGGGGGTCCCCCAAATTGATAACGGTGTCGAGCGCTTCTCGCGCCCCGTGGGCGCTGCGCTCGAACAGGTGAATCTGCTTGGTGCGCCGGTCGTACACGCCTTTGAAGCGGTCGCCGGTGCCAATGGGCCAGTTGACCGCGTAGGTAATCAGACCCAGTTCCTTTTCAATCTCGTCGAGCAGTTCCAGCGGTTCCCGCCCGGGCCGGTCGAGTTTGTTAATAAACGTAAAGATGGGAATAGAGCGCATCCGGCAGACTTCAAACAGTTTCCGCGTTTGCGGTTCGAGCCCCTTGGCGGCGTCTTCCAGCATCACAGCGTTGTCAGCTGCAGCCAGGGTGCGATAGGTGTCTTCGCTGAAGTCCTGGTGTCCGGGGGTGTCCAGCAGGTTAATCTGATATCCCCCGTACTCAAACTGGAGCACGGTGGACGTAATCGAGATACCCCGCTGTTGCTCCATC
>CAZJNL010000744.1:0-3433 GCA_964546515.1 uncultured Oscillatoria sp. | reverse complement strand
TAAGAAACCGGGTTTCTGGCAGTTTCTGGTACAGGCCCAATCTGGTACGCCCAGACTCCCCACTCCCCACTCCCCGCAAACGCCCGTTACCGAACCCGCACGAGAGGGAGTGCCTGATATTTGACTAAAGTAGAGTAAAGACCTGTATCGCTGTCAGAGGGAAAAGATATGAGCTCATTTTTCAAGCAGTTTGCCCTTTATCTGAGTTTGCTTGCCATTGGCGGCGGTGCGGGCTTTTTGGGCAGTCGCTCTCAGGATGGGGAGAATCGCACCCTCCGCCCGCAAACGGTGCCGGTGGCGATGCGCTCTCCCGCCAGAACGCAGTCGCCGGCACCCCTGATGGGACTTTCTGCGGGCAGCAACCCGAATTTCATTGCCGAGGCGGCGCAAAAAGTTGGCCCCTCTGTGGTGCGAATTGACTCGGCTCGCACGGTGGCCTCGAAAATGCCGCAAGCGTTTGACAATCCGCTGTTCCGGCAGTTTTTTGGCGAAGGGCAGCCCCAGCAAGAAGAGCAGGTCGAGCGCGGCACCGGCTCGGGGTTCATTCTCAGTTCGGACGGGCAGCTGCTGACAAATGCCCACGTCGTCGATGGGGCGGATGTGGTGCGGGTGACGCTCAAGGATGGCAGGACATTTGACGGCAAGGTTGTGGGCGCAGATCCGCTCACCGATGTGGCTGTGGTGAAAATCGACGCTCAGGATTTGCCGGCGGTGCAGCTGGGCAACTCTGAGAATCTGGTGCCTGGGCAGTGGGCGATTGCCATTGGCAATCCTTTGGGTCTGGACAACACGGTTACGGTTGGCATTATCAGCGCCACCGGGCGCTCCAGTTCCGAGGTGGGCATCCCCGACAAACGGGTTCGCTTCCTTCAAACCGATGCCGCCATCAACCCGGGCAATTCCGGTGGCCCGCTGTTAAATGACCGGGGAGAAGTGATTGGCGTCAATACCGCCATTCGGGCCAACGCCCAGGGGTTGGGTTTCGCCATCCCCATAGAAACCGCTAAACGGATTGCCGACCAGCTGTTCGCATCGGGCCGCGCCGAACATCCCTATTTGGGAATTAAAATGGTAGAGCTCAGCCCGGACTTGCGAGAAGAAATTAATCAGCAGGCAAAAGGCAACTTTAAAATTACACAGGACAAAGGTGTGCTGATTCTGGGAGTCCAAGAGGGCTCGCCGGCACAGAAGGCCGGCGTGCGTGCGGGGGACATCATCCAAAGTATTGACAGCATAGAGATTCAAAAGACCGACGAAGTGCAGGAGCGCGTGGAAGCGAGCGCCGTGGGTGCCGTGCTGGAATTGGAAGTGAACCGCAACGGTGTGGATCGCCGGCTGGAAGCGCGGCTGGGCGCTTTTCCAGTCGAGGGTGAAAAGTAGGCTCCCTTGCAAGAGATGCGAATTGCTAATCGCTCTGAGTTTGCCCGCCGGTGGCTGAATCGCCATACAAAGAGGCGCAAGCGCCCAGATTTTGATCCAGATGCATGCGCTGTTCCATCTGGCGCAGAAAGTAGCCGGTCATCATCGCGGAAGCCAGCAACCCCGCTAGGTTTTCCCGGTTGGTGGTAATCTGAATGTCAAAGTTGTCCGAGGGCAGCATGCCTACCAGTCCCTGAACGTTATGAGTGATGATTTGCTTGATGTCAGGACTGACAGACTGAGCCACGCGGGCCAAAACCTCAGGGGGTTGGTGCTGCAGATAGTTCAGCAGCGGGTTGGCTTGGGTGTCTTGGGCGTCGGAGGTGCGAAAGTTAGGGTTAAAAACCATGTAGCCTCTGATTATCTGGCTTGCTTATTTCGTATTTTAAACTACGCCGCCCGTCAATCAGTTATGAAAGCTACCGTCACTCCCCCCCCTTTCCAGGTGAAAAATCCACACCTCCAGGGGCTCTGATTTGAAAAGGTTTGTAGTAGGGCTTTAGCCCTACCGCCTCCTCCGCAGTGGAGCAAGTTTTCTGATCTGGCGGTGTGCGCAGTTGTAGCGCCGCGCCCCCGCAGGAGCATCGCGACTCCCTGGGAATGCCTGTTTGGAGGCTCTTCCTCCCCACTCAAGGAACCTGTTAAGCGATATCGGCTTGGCGAGGGGTATAACCCCTCATTAATTCGCCCCCAGTAGCCGCTACGGGGAAGGGGTAGAAAATAGCGGGGTTCATCCCACGCGCTCACAGAACACCGACGGTGCCGGTCAACCTTTATCTTTCTCACTTGCGGCTTCCTCTTTCTCCTCGCTCTTGAGTGGCAATTGCAGTTCCAGCTGTTTGGGGAGCCGGTCGATCTGGAAATATTGATGAAACTTATCAGTCACCTGCAGCCAGTAAGACCGGCCATCGGTTTGCCTGCGTCTGCGCACAAAACCCTGCTCCAGCAGTTCCTGAACGTGCTGGTAAGCGCCGGAACCCCGCAAGTCCACCAAGTCGGCTTGCGCCAGCGGGCCTTTCAGGGCGATCGCAGCCAGGGTGCGCAAGGCACCCAGCCCCAAGTCTACTGGAATCAAGGTCTGCACCAACTCCTGAAAGGTGTCGCGCAGTTGCAAACAGTAGCCGGCAGGTGTCTCAACCACTTCTAAGGCGCTGTCGCGGTGGGCGTAGTCGCTCATCAGTTCGATCAGGGCAACTCTTGCGGCTTTTTTGTCGCAACCGGCATATTCGGCAATTTCCGACATTGACAGCGGCTTGCCTTTCAGGTAAAGAATGGCTTCAATTTTGCTGGCTAGACTTGGCATTTTTGATTTGATATTTTTGATTTTTGATTTGAGATTTATCTAAAAACCGCAGATAAACGCAGATGAACGCAGATAAACGCAGATAAACGCAGATAAAGGCAGATAAAGGCAGATAAAGGCAGATAAAGGCAGATAAAGGCAGACAGTTGCATATCTCCTTAATTATCTGGGTTTATTATACCACAAACCTGGTTTATTTAAGAAACATGGTTCCTTGATAATCCTACCTTATTAATCCAGCTGGTGTGCGGGGTGGCGATTTCCATGAGGGGTGCCGGTGTCCATGAGGCTGGCACGATGCGCCAAATATTCTACTTCATCTGTGCGCTGCGCTGTCAATAGCTAGGTTTTGTGGACGTTTTACAGGGTGATGGCGGCTGTCATGGGTGGTTGGTGAGTGGTATAATAGTTATTATTGTAGCATGGGGGGAGGGGCATTGGTGTCTGGTAGAGACGCGACATCGGCGTTCGTACAACTGGGCGGTTAAAACCGCCACTACCAAAACCGCGCAGCTTTTAAGAGTCTCGCTTTTCTTTTAGTCCGCAAAGGCGGACTTCGTTTTTATAGCCGCGAATTCCATTCTCCGGGAGCTTAAGTTGACACATTTATGAGTCTTTCAAGTCTAAGAAGGGAATGTGGCCAAAGTATGTGGGACAGCACTTGTTACCCCGATTGTTTGGCTTTGAGCTGCTGATGGCTCCCTATACGGT
>CAZJNL010000743.1:0-3436 GCA_964546515.1 uncultured Oscillatoria sp. | reverse complement strand
CAATGGACAGTCAGTTTAGGACAAAAGCATCTCGCAGCGCTTACAAAGCCGAAGCACGAAGCACGCACTTCAGGACATTGGGACAGGCGAGACGCCTGGACTACGAAATATATCCGTAGGCACGGCATTTGCCGTACCTCAATGTCTAATGTCCTAACCAATTTGGCTAGTGCTATAATACTTCTTGTAACAACTATCGACAGGCTTCCAGTCTTTCTGCACCGGCATATACCCCTTGAAACCCTGGGATTTCTCCGTAAAAAGTCCCGTCCTCTAGTAGGAGCGGGTTCACCTGAGATGTTTGCTGCAAGTATTGGATGTCTGTAAACCCGCCCCTACTGATAGGTGGCTTGGCGCATCGCCGCTTAAATGTAATTTGTCAGCATTTTAATTTCTCTTTCAAAAGACCGCGACGGCGTCGCTAAAGATAGATATCGCACAGCGTCCCGGCGCCACAGCTTAGCATTTCAACCCAGCAACTCATCCACCGGCACGCTAAACCCCCTGATCACAGCTTGAGTGCTAGCAACTTCACCGGCAGTTACCCAAAGGTGCTGAGTTTTTGTTAGCACAAACACCCACCGGCTCTCCGGAAAAACCATCCAGACTTCCTCGCAACCGGACTGGATATACTCTTGAGCTTTGCCAAATAACTCCTCCGCCATATCCGCAGGAGAAGCAATCTCAGCAATCAGCGGGAAACTTTGCGGTAGGGCAGCAGATTCGCCAAACTGAGTGACTAACTCAGGCGTGAGATAAGCCACATCTGGACGCCGCCCCAGCTTCTGGGTGCGGCACGGAGTATCGGTGTAAACCTCTCCACCCTGTCCGCTGGAATCTTTGTAATTTCGCCAATAAGTGGCTAGTTTAGCTTGAATCCGACCGTGTTTGAGTGCGATCCCAGTTTTCTCCACTAATTGTCCATCCACCCACTCCATGTGTTCGGGGGGGTAAGTCATAAAGTCCTCTAGGGAAAAGCCTTCTGGTATCTCCGGCGCATGCTGGGATACCTCTAAGCCCTCTGATAAAGGCGAGACAGGAGTAAGTGTTACCATTTGTTAATTGTTTGCCCTCGCAGCAACTGCTGACATTATAGCCTAATCCCTTGAGCGGCGCTGACATAATTCGCGCCAAATGCGACAGGCAAAACTAGAAGCGACTCTTTCGCTCACAATTTTACTTCTTGGCGGGCAATAACAATAACGCTGTCTCCATCCTTAAACGTATAGTCGCCTGGATTGACGTGAAAGGTGCCGGGGGCTTCACAAACAGCAATCAGGATCACGTTGTGGGCTTGCTTGAGATGTACAAATAGCTCAATGAACGTTTTCCCAACCCACGGGGAGCTGACCGGCTGCCGGTAAAACTGATTGCCACGCTCATGGGTGAGCAGTTCTGAAAATACGCTCATCAACCCGGGATTCAGCGCAGCTTGAGCTAACATAAAACCGCTGTTATCCTCACTCACCACATAGTCGTTGACATGCCCCAAATCCAGGTGAGATGCGTATTCGCGGTTAATCAGTTCGGCGCAGGTGTAAACTGCTGGGTTGAGCTTTTCTGCAGTCAAAGCAGCCAGAATCGTGCGGGCGTCCGCGTCTTGATCGCTGCGCCCTTGACTTTTGTCAGAGAGAATAATGCAGGTGCGGGCGCGGCGGATGCCGGCTTTTTCTAGGGCGGTGACTTTGGTAAAATCGTCGTTCAGAAACCGCACCTGCGCCTTTAAACTCGGAGCGGCAAAAGAGGGGGGCTCATCTAATTGGGCGATGGCGACGATGGGAGACCCTTCGGTTTTGCGGGCGGCGATATACTCCCGCACAATAATCTCGGCTTTTCTATTCCAGCCGCAAATAATGGTGTGGTTGCTGAGTTTGTCCCAATTCACGACATTACCCTCCGTCCGCAGTCGCTCTACCATAAACGCTGATACTGTACCCGTGAACATGGCGAAAATGGTGACGTTCATAAATATGACAAATACAGCCACCAGACGCCCGCCCAAGGTGGATGGCGGTCCGGGAATCGGCTCACCGGCAAATAGGGAATACACGCTGAACCAAAACGCATCCTCCAGAGTGCGGAATTCGGGGTTGCTGTGGCGCTCAAAAGCCAGGATGGCGATGCTGCCAAACAGAATGGTGAGCAAAAGCAGTCCAAAAACGACGAAATATTCTGCCGCGCCGCGCCGAAATATGTACGGAAAAGCGCTAACATAGCGGGTGAGCGCGCCCAGGAACCGCAATGCCCGCTGCAAGCGCAGCAACCGGAGAGCGCGGGCGAACCGGAACACCCGCAACAGGGGCAGCACCGCCAGTATGTCCAGCCAGTATTCTCGGAAGAAATGCCATTTGACCGGCTCTGCCAGAAAGCGCAAGCTCAGCTCCACGACAAACAGCCCGGTGATGGTTTGACTGACGCGCTCGATCTCCGGCAGTGCCGGTGAAGTTTCCCGCAAGGACAGCCCGGCTGCTGTTAGCGCCACCGACAGGACAATCAGCACGCCCGTGGCAATTTCAACCGCCGGCAACTGGAAAAAACGCTGCAGGGAACGCTGCCACCCCTTTATTTTAGGTGCTGTTTGGCTACTTTGAGGAAAGCTTTTCATCTCGCCTGTGCTGTTTTAGTGAATTCAAGCCGGCCATCCGATAACATCTTACCGCTTTCCCCCGCACGCCAATTGCGATCTAGCGCAGAATTTGGCGTCTGGCGCAATGGCTGTGCGGACACGCGCCCATTTCCCCTGACAGTCTGGGGCAACAAAACTCAATATCGCCCTTCCCCGACTTTCGGTAGAATAGGATTGCCGATTAATAGCGCGGGCCAGATGTCCGCCCCAGACGCGATTGCACTCCTTCGGGCTACCCATGACTCAAAATACCGATTTCCTCAGCCAACTCAACCCCTCCCAGCGTCAAGCTGTCGAGCATTTCTGCGGTCCCTTGCTTGTGGTTGCTGGAGCAGGCTCCGGCAAAACGCGGGCCCTAACCTACCGGGTGGCCAACCTGATTCGCACCCACCGCGTCGATCCAGAAAATATCCTCGCTGTCACCTTTACCAATAAGGCGGCGCGGGAAATGAAAGATAGAATAGAAAAGCTGTTCGCCCAGCAAAGAGCTTTGGAAAAATATGGCAAGTCCTTGGAGGCGCTGGCAGAGGACGAGCAAACAAGACTGCGCTCTCGCGTCTACAAAACGATTATCAAACCCCTGTGGGTTGGCACTTTCCACAGTCTCTGCGCCCGCATCCTCCGCTACGATATCGAAAAATACCAAGACGAAAAAGGTCGCCGGTGGAAAAGCAACTTTTCTATTCTAGACGAAGATGATGTCCATAAAATCATTAAAGATATCGTTGTCAACCAGATGAACCTGGACAACAAAAAGTTTGAGCCGCGTGCTGTGCGCTCCGCGATTAGCAGCGCCAAAAACAAGGGCTG
>CAZJNL010000742.1:0-3441 GCA_964546515.1 uncultured Oscillatoria sp. | reverse complement strand
TCTGGGGGTATGGGTTGAGAAAACTCCCCCTCTCCCGCTCTTGTAGAGACGCGATTTATCGCGTCTTTTCTGGGAGTGAGGGGTTTTCCAAAATGAGACGCACCCGCTGCTCACACATAAAACCCAAAATTTAAAATCCGATGGCCTTTGACTTTTCACCTTTATGGATATCCCTGAAGTCGGCAGCGCTGGCGACTGCAATCACCTTCTTTCTGGGGATTGCCGCCGCCCGGTGGATGCTGGTAACTCGCATCAAAGGCAAAGCAATAATTGAGGGGCTTTTCATCGCCCCCCTGGTTTTGCCGCCAACGGTGCTGGGATTTTTGTTGCTGTTGCTGTTCGGCAGAAATGGGCCGGTCGGCCAGTTTTTGCTGCAATTCGGATTAACCGTAATTTTCTCATGGCCGGCAACAGTCATTACTGCCACAGTGGTAGCGTTCCCGCTGATGTACAAAACAGCCCTAGGAGCCTTTGAGCAAATTGACCCCAATCTCCTGCACGCCGCCCGCACTTTGGGGGCGTCGGAATGGACTGTTTTTTGGCGGGTAATGGTGCCGCTGGCGCACCCTGGAATTGTGGCTGGAACAATTCTAGCATTTACGCGCGGGCTGGGGGAATTCGGCGCGACGCTAATGCTAGCCGGCAATATTCCCGGACAAACCCAAACTGTGCCAATGGCGATTTATTTTGCCGTGGAAGCAGGTGAAATGAAACTAGCCTCCATCTGGGTGCTGATTATCTTGGGAATTTCCCTGAGCGTGCTGACTGCCGTCAATTATTGGTCTGCATCCGGGCGGCGCTTGGCTGCCGGTGGCTCTGGTGAAGCTGCTGCCCCGATCGCGAAACAGCCACCAGCAACACCTTTGGAGCCGGCAACACGCGATCGCCAGCCTTCAGAAATAGGGCTTTTCGCAGACATCGAAAAGCCACTTTCTAGCTTTCCCCTGGAGGTTGAGTTGAGCACCGAGGGGAAGGTGCTGGGACTTTTGGGGGCTTCCGGTTCGGGTAAGAGCATGACTCTGCGCTGCATTGCCGGTTTGGAAACCCCCCGCCGGGGGAAAATTGTCTTAAACCGGCGCGTGCTGTTTGACTCGGAACAGAGAATTAACCTGCCTTCTCGCGAGCGCCGCATTGGCTTTTTATTTCAAAACTACGCCCTCTTCCCTCATTTAACAGTAGCTCAAAATATTGCCTTCGGTTTGCCAAAGGGCAGACCTAGTTCCACCATCAATCAGGAGGTACAAACCCAACTGGCTGCTTTCCAGCTGCAGGGATTAGAAAACCGCTACCCTCACCAACTTTCTGGCGGTCAGCAGCAGCGAGTAGCCCTAGCGAGAGCCCTAGCCAGCCAGCCAGAAGCGCTGTTGCTGGATGAGCCGTTTTCCGCACTGGACACCCACCTGCGCAGCCAGCTGGAAAAGCAACTGATTTCCCTGCTAGCGACTTACCGAGGCGTCACCTTTTTTGTCACGCACAATCTGGAAGAAGCTTACCGGGTTTGCCAAAATCTCTTAGTGATTGAGCGAGGAAAAGCAGTCGCTTACGGTTCCAAACACAGCATTTTTGAAAGACCCCCCACTTTCAGCGTTGCCCAACTAACAGGGTGCAAAAACTTTTCTAGCGCTGTCGCCACCGGCACCCAGCAAATAGAAGCCACCGACTGGGGCTGCACCCTGCAAGTTATTGAACCGATTCCGGACAATCTCAGCTGCGTGGGAATTCGCGCCCACCAGCTGAGCTTTCCGAACGAAAGCAGCCAGGAGAATACTTTCCCTTGCTGGCTAGCGGCGACGAGTGAAACACCGCACCGGATGACGCTTTATCTGAAGCTGCACCACCCTCCTGCGAGCGACAGAGACTACCACTTGCAAGCGGAAGTCTTCAAAGAAAAATGGGCGGATCTAAAAGACCGCCCCTTTCCTTGGCAAATTCATCTCCATCCGCTGCGGCTGCTTCTCCTGCGAGAATAAAGCCTTCTCTGGAGGAGGAAAAAGGAAAAAGCAAAAACATTCGACGTTTTCTTTTTCCTTTTGCCGGTGTGGGGCTATTAGCGCCCCTACTGCTATCAAACCACCGGCAGCAAAATTTGCGAGGGACAGTCCCCCCCGCAGCTGACAGTCAGCGTAATAATCCGAGCCTCCATCAAACGCGATTCCCCCGCACTTAAACCCGTTCCCGCATTCACCGCATAGGCAGGAAAACAAGCCGCACTCAAACTGAGGCGCAAAGCATTTCCCCTAGCAACCATCACGCAAGTAGATTGCAGCGAAATCAGCAACTGCTCGCTATCCTCACCCGGATTGACCCGCAAATAACCCTGAGTCAAATTGCAAACACTGCCGTCATATTTCACCTCAGACAGCACCGCGCACAAGTCAAAACTCGGCGCGTCAGCTTTACACCAAATTTCTCCCACCACATCCCCAGCCAGATGCAAATCTTCCGCCAGCGGTTCAGACGTGTAAGTCAAAACATCCGCGCGACAGTCGATAGCAGAACGGTCAAATGACCCAGCTGGAATGGCAGCATGACCTCCTAGAGAAGGAACCGGTCGCCAAGGATCGTGCACAAAGATATCATCAGGGCAAGTTTCTGGCAAATTCTCTGTCAGAACACCCTCATCATCCCTCAAACTCGCAAGCCCTGTACTTGAGAAATAATAGGATTTGTGGTTAAAAACCGGCCAGCTGTCAAAGTAGCGCCATTGATTGCTGCCCATCTCGAATAGAGAAATTGGCGGCTCATCCAGCAACCCCCTATCTAAACCCTTGAGAAACTGATCGAACTAGCGCACCTGCAGCTCATCAACAGGAGTAGCCGCCTCTGAGCCAAAATCCGCCGCACCCACCTTGCGACCCCAAGGCAAATGCGCCCAAGGGCCAATTATAAGGCGCTGCGGAAAAGCGCTGCGATCCGCCATTTGTTTATATAAACGCAGAGTGCCGCGCAAGTAAGTGTCGAACCATCCCCCGATGTGAAGCGCCGGCATATCCACCCCCGCCATATTTGGGGAAAGTTTCTGCCAGTATTCACCCGCTTGTAAATTCTCTAACCACTCGGGATAAAATGAATCAGGCGCTAATTTTCGCAAAACATCTGGACTGGCCGTAATCCTGTCATAAAGTGGCAGATTGCGAGAGGCATTAAACAGAGCTTGATAGGCGTCTTCATCTCCTCGCAAGCGGGCTGTTTCTGCCGCCAGTTGAATTGCCCAACCCAAATTCGCTTGCAGGCAGAACGCTCCCCCTTCATAAGCCCAATCCGCATACAAATCGCAGCCAATCATCGCCGGGCAGATAGCTTTTAGAGCCGGGGGGCGGGATGAAGCCGCGTACAGCTGAGTCATGCCCTGGTAAGAAAACCCGTACATCCCCACATCGCCGGTGCTTCCCGGCAAACCGGCAGCCCAAGTCACGCTGTCAAACCCATCCTCAACCTCAC
>CAZJNL010000741.1:0-3445 GCA_964546515.1 uncultured Oscillatoria sp. | reverse complement strand
CAACTACAAACATTTTCAAGTCAGAGCCTCCGTAGGTAGCAACTTGGGTTAGATAAGACTATTATATGTTTAGTCAAGCCGCCTGACAACTCTAGGGAGTGCAGTTGCAGAAAGCCGCAAACTCCCTGCCTGGTAAAGGTTTTAAGTTTTTCAAACCGAGATGGCCAGCTACAGAAGTAGCAGTGCTTGTGGGGGTTCACTGCCGGTGTTCCTCGCCTGCGACGAGATTTGACAGGCAATCCCCCACAACGCTTGCACACCCAGGTAGGGTGCGTTCCGCAACGCTTGCGCACCCAGGTAGGGTGCGTTCCGCAACACTTGCGCACCCAGGTAGGATGCGTTCCTCAAAGCGGAACGCACCCTACTTTTCTTAAGCAAAATTTAAGGAACAGATCGCCAGGGGCAGGCTAGATGGGAATAGATAAAGCTGGTAAGGAATGGCTGCAAGATGCTGCAAGCTGAACAAGTGTTTCAGGGGCGCTATCAACTCCACCGGCAGTTGGGACAGAATGCCGGTCGTCAAACTTGGCTGGCGGATGAAATTGTATCACACCAGCCGGTGATTGTCAAGCTTCTGGCTTTTAGCCCGCAAATGCAGTGGGAGGAGTTGAAGCTGTTTGAGCGGGAAGCTCAAGTCCTCAAACAGCTTTCCCATCCCAGGATTCCCCGCTATCGGGATTATTTTTCGGTGGACAAGCACGCTGGCAGTGGGCTGTGCTGGTTTGGGCTGGTGCACGATTATATTGCCGGTGAATCCCTGCAACAGCTATTAGACACCGGCAAGCACTTCACGGAAGTCCAGGTTCGCTCAATTGCCACCGGCATTTTGGAAATACTGACTTATCTGCACGAGTTGAACCCGCCGGTGCTGCACCGCGACATTAAACCCAGCAACCTGATTTGGGGAGAGGGCGAGCAAGTCTATCTGGTTGATTTTGGTGCGGTGCAAGACCCAGTAGCAATGGAGGGAGCCACTTTTACTATTGTGGGAACAGCCGGTTACGCGCCGGTGGAGCAATTTTGGGGACGCGCCGTGCCAGCATCGGATCTCTACGCGCTGGGAGCCACCCTTATCCACCTGCTCACCGGCACCCCACCGGTAGATTTGCCGCAGAAGAATTTGCGGATTGAATTTAGGGACAGGGTGAGCGTCAATCCCAATTTTGTCCGCTGGATTGAAGACCTGACAGAGCCAGACCTCAACCGGCGATTCAGCAGTGCCCGACAGGCGCTTGAGTACCTGAAAGCCGGTTGTAAAAGCCGCCAGATGCCAACAATCCCCAAGCCTGCCGGCAGCCGCGTTCAGCTGAGCAAGTCTGCGAGTCATTTGAGGATTGTAATTCCCCCGCAGAGGATATTGATAGGAGGCGTATTTGGGAGATTTTGGAGAGTGATGCTGTTGGCATGCTTGCTGCCATTCCAGTTCTTTATAGGTCTGCTGATAGTGATTGCGGCAATAGGGTGCCTGTTGGCAGTGGGGCTGATATTTGGTTCTATTGGATACCCAGGGCAGATGATTCAGTTAATACTTGGGCTTGTTATTGGAATTGGGCTTGTTGTTGGGCTGTATTGGTTATGGAGAGCTACCAACAAAGAGTTGGGGAGAGTGCTAGATGAATTTAATCAGTTGCAGCTGCATTCCTTTGGGAAACAGTGCCTTCATTTCGATAGCAACTCCTTTAAATTTGAAAAGCAGCTGTTTGGAATTAGCGAAGACAGTAACAGGCAGAGCGATATAATTTCAGTAATTAAGAGTGTAAAAAGCATTCCGCAAAGGGCGGTAACTGTCCATACTGACATGTGGATATATTCATTTGGTCATAACTTGACTGACGCCGAACGCAACTGGTTAGTAGGAGAGATAGAAAATTGGCTTTCTCAAAGATGAGTGACCGTGAGGCTCCGCCTCACGGCTGGCATTCCCAGGCGGAGGCTGGAAGGGGAGTCTGCTCCTCTTGTAGAGACGCGATTTATCGCGTCTCGATTTATCGCGTCTCATAACGGACAACTGACAAAGGAAAAATTAATCATGCTGCAAACACAACAGGTATTAAACCAACGCTACCAACTCAAACAGCAATTAGGGCAGAATGCCAGCCGGCAAACTTGGCTGGCAGACGATTTGGAAGCACATGAACAGGTAATTGTCAAGCTGCTGGCTTTTAGCCCCCAAATGCAGTGGGAAGAACTCAAGCTGTTTGAGCGGGAGGCGAAAGTCCTCCAACAGCTGAATCACCCCCAGATTCCCCGCTATCGGGATTATTTTTCCCTGGATGAGCGAGAGGGTGAGGGTTTGCCCTGGTTTGGGTTAGTGCAGAACTATATTCCGGGCGAATCCCTGCGACAGCGGCTAGATAGGGGCGAACGCTTTACAAAAAACAAGGTGCGCTCAATTGCCATTCAATTGCTGGAGATTTTGATTTACTTGCACGAACTCAGCCCGCCGGTGCTGCACCGGGACATCAAACCCAGCAATCTCATATGGGGAAGAGATGGCAAAATCTATCTGGTAGATTTTGGTGCGGTGCGAGACAAAGCCGCTGCAGAGGGCGTCACCTTTACCGTTGTGGGCACCGCCGGTTACGCGCCGATGGAGCAATTTTGGGGAAAAGCCGTACCGGCATCTGACCTCTACGCGCTAGGAGCCACCCTGATTCATTTGTTAACCGGTGTCGCACCGGCAGACTTGCCACAGAGTAATTTGCGCATTGAATTTAGCGACAAAGTTAGCCTAAATGTCGAGTTTTACTGCTGGATTGCAACCCTAGTAGAACCAGCCATAGAAGAGCGATTCAGCACAGCCCGCCAAGCACTTGAGGCACTTCTAATTGGTGAAGATGCCAGGTATGATAGGGAAAAATTATCTCAAAAACCCAGAAAATATATTCGGTTCTGGCGTCTGTTTTGCTTAGTTTTGCTACATCTGATTGTTATTGTTGGGGCTTTTTGGCTTTTTGATCATTTTTTAATTTTGCTTGTTTCGCAGTTATTCTAAATGTACTGAAAATATGCTGGATCGCCTGACAAGGTTGAGGCATGCTACAGAAATTGGCAGTGACTGACGGTACGGAAAAATCCGTAACAAATAAGGATTAATGAACTGCGCAATGCCAGCATTGTCTTTCTAACAAATGCCTTTTGACCGGCGACAGGAGTGAAGACGCGACATGTCGGGAGTGGAGACGCGATAAATCGCGTCTCTACAATTTTCTCGTTCGGGGATTAGCCGGCGCAGGCGGGCGCAGCCACGGGCGGCGTCTCGCCTGTAGGTGTAGCCGCGATTTCGCGCTCGCCCGGACACACGCAAACGAAGGTATGAGCCCCACTCAGCACGGGCTTTGTTTGTATAGCTGCGATTTCTGAGATGCTGTTGGCGAATTGATGTGGGGGCTTACCCCACCATGATGCCCCCTTTTGAGGATAGGTTTTTGGGTTTCTCTGCTTG
>CAZJNL010000740.1:0-3448 GCA_964546515.1 uncultured Oscillatoria sp. | reverse complement strand
GGGCTAGGGGGGGATCAAATATCTGTACTTCACTCAGTTACAATCTGCTATATGCAACGCCTACGCCGGTGCTATCCACAGACAACCTCTAAAAAACCCACCCCCGAAAGGGTTGGGGGGTGGGGTTCCGCCCCGCAAAGTGTGCGGTTCGCCTATATCGGCAGCATCGCCAGTGTGAATTGCCGGTGTTCCCTATTTAAGCGGTTGCAACACCGGCACTGTTCCCAGCTTCCAAGGGAACAAAACCTGCAGCAAATGCTGCAGCGACGGATGGCGCGGCTCTTTGACAAAAACCAGCGGCGCAATTGCAGCCACTCGCACGACAGTTGAGAAGATAAACAGTCCGCTAAACCCACCGGCACTCTGGGCGAGAAAACCGCCAACAGTAGTTCCCAAAGCACCGGCAATGCCGGCAACAGCAGCGGCAATTCCAAAATAAGCCGAGGAGGAACGCGCCGGCGCTATTTCCAATTGAATGTTATTATTGCACAGCTCAATCACCCCCCAACCGCCGCCGCCGATTAGGTGCACCAGGACTAACCACGGCCAAAAACAGCCGGGGTGTGTGCCGGCACCCAGAAACAGTCCGGGAATCGCCGCCACCGCAAGGCACACACCAATCAGGAGCGGGCGATTTCCCAGCCGGTCGGCCAATTTGCCAATTCCGAGCAGCACTAGCAGCTTCGCCGCCGCATTCAGGCTATTATAAAGCGACACCGTACTCACATCCAGCCCCAATTCCTCAAGCATGTACATACTAAAGAAAGGAGCGCTCAGGTAAACAGCAAACGCCCACAAGCCAAAATAGAGCAGAAAGGTGATAAAATTGGGATCATTGAAAATAGCCAGCAGTGGGAATCCGGAGGAAACCCCAGTCGGGTTGGTTTCGGTGGCAATTTTCCCGCCCGAAACCGGCATTTGCGGGTTGACATCCTTGACAAACAGCTGGCACCCCAAACTGATTACCCCCGCCAAAACGCCCACAAATAGCACCGCCCCATAGCTGTGGTTTGTGCCACCGGCTTTGGCAGAAACTGCGTGTCCCATTAGCGACACGCACAGCAGGGTTGTCAAGGTGCTGGCACTGTTGCGCAAGCCAAAATACCGCCCCCGCAGTTGGTGAGGAACCAGCGCCCCCATCCAGCTGAGGCAGGAAGCGCTGCCCAAGGCTAAGAGCACTTGAGCTGCTAAAATAATTCCCAGAGTGCACTGCAGCAGCAGGTGATTGTCAGCGCCGGTGGCGTCAAAGACAATCAGCAACACTAAAATCAGCCACAGCAGGCGCGACAACCCGAAAGTCAGCAGGTTGTACCGGAGGCGACTGGCGGTTTTGTCTGCGATTATAGCACCCACCGGCTGCAGCAAGTTCCCCAGCATGGGAATTGAAGACACCAGCCCGATTTCCACGCTAGTTGCGCCCAGCTGCAGCAAGAAGTTACTCAGCAGCACGCCGGTGGTGACGCAGGTGAAAATGCTGGCAAATACGCCATCGAGGGTTAAGGCTTTCAAGCTGGAGCGAATCTCGGCTTTGGAAATTCCCCCCTGTCTCTCTGGTTTCTCAGCTGCCGCTGGAAAATTAAGGGTTAAGGGGGAATGGGAAGGAACCGCCCCAAGGGAAGCAGCGCTCGTTTCTGTAATTTCAGACAATGGCATTTCTTCCGGTTGGTTATTTTACGTTGCTGGTTGAATTTAGGAATTAGCAGCGTGCGGGCTGGTTTATCAGGCAATTTGGTTTCACCTCCGGCATGCCGGACTTGACCCGCCCCTGTAGTGACATTCTAACTGTAGGGGCGACCCGCTTTTAGATACCGCAAAATTACCGGCGACAAACGACTTATGCTGTCGGTCATTTTAGACGCATATTTTTATATAAAAGTTAGCAGGTCTTGGCGGGTAATTCTAATTTTTAAAATCTATTAATGGGAACTGAATGTTACAGATTATCATTAATTATAGAGAGGCAATTAACCGCTGTTGGGATTATTTGATCGCTTCTGAAGCTAATCCCGCCTTTTATACAGGGGGGGGGAGAAGGCGATACAAGCCTATCTGGGGAATTTTTTGAAGAATAGACGCACGCTTGTGAGCCAGGGCATCAGCTAGGGAAAAGAGATACTTGTCAAGTTTTTTTCCACAAAAATATGCAATGGGGGTAAGTGCCGGTGGGGAAACCGCCTGGGCTGCTGCCAACCGAAACGCCGAAATCGCCGCAGCTGCAGGGACTAGCAGCAGTGTTCCTTTATCTAGGATTCCCAAGAAATGCCGGTTAATCTCTAGAGGAGGACGACAGATTAAAAAATGTAAACAGGCGAGACACAGGTCTTGCGTCTGTGTCACAACTAGGCTAATGGGTGAGAAGCGATATGGCAAACAAAGAACATTTGGATCAGCTCGAACAAGGGGTGGACGTTTGGAATCAGTGGAGGAAAGAGAATCCTCAGATAGAACCCGACCTCACCCAAGCGGACTTCAGCAGGACAATCCTCAACGGAGCAAACCTCAGCGGGGCGAACCTCAGCAGGGTAATGCTGGTGGTGGCGGATCTCGACGGGGCGGATCTGGGGGGGGCGAACCTCACGGGGGCAATCCTCAGCAGGGCAATCCTGATCGGGGCTAACCTCAGGAGAGCCAACCTCATCGGGGCCAACCTGATTGGGGCTAACCTGATAGCAGCCAACCTCAGTGAAGCCAACCTCACCGGGGCAATTCTCATGGGGGCTAATCTGATGGAGGCTAACCTCAGCTCGGCCAACCTCAGCTCGGCCATCCTCAGCGGGGTAAACCTCAGCGAGGCCAACCTTAAGGAGGCTAACCTCACGCAGTCTATCCTCAGAGGGGCCAACCTCACCCGGGCCAACCTCAGCGCGGTGAACCTCAAGGCGGCAAATCTCAGGAGCGTTCAGCTAATCGAGACAAACTTGGAGGGGGCTTTGCTTGAGGATTGTTTAGTCTATGGGATTGCTGCCTGGGATTTAAAACTAGAGGGAGCTGTGCAGTCGAATCTGATTGTCACGCCGGAAGAGGATGAGCGGACTATTACTGCAGACAATCTGGAAGTCGCCCAGTTCCTTTACCTGCTGAACACCCCCAAAAAATCCTGGCTGCCATCAATAGCATCCCTACTAAAATTGTACTGATTTTAGGTGGCTTCAAGGCGGAGCTAAAGCCGATTTTAGATGCTGTGCGGGAAGCACTTCGCAAACATGACTATTTGCCGGGGGTGTTTGATTTGGGCGAATCGGCAAGCCGAGAGGTGACGGAAACGCTCTCTCGTCGGGCTGCTATAGCTAGATTTATCGTAGCCGACCTCACGGAGGCCCAAAACATCTGGCAATCCTTGCGGAACGGGCAGCGGCAAGGGAACGGGCAGCGGCTCCTTTGGAGCAAGGAGCAAGGAGCAGCAATTGTCCCTCACCTGAATCGGGTGCCGGTGCGGAACGTAATGCTC
>CAZJNL010000739.1:0-3453 GCA_964546515.1 uncultured Oscillatoria sp. | reverse complement strand
GAACGATGCAGCTCAGAGCTCGACTGATGGAGCTCCGAGCTCGACTCATGGAGCTCCGAGCTCGACTGATGGAGCTCGGAGCTCGAACGATGCAGCTCCGAGCTCGAACGATGGAGCTCATCCACCGGCAACCTCCCAAAAACCCACCCCCGAAAGGATTGGGGGGTGGGGTTCAGCACCGGCACCCCAAGAACCGGCCTACAATAGTTAATGCACTCCCTGTAGGGGAATCGGAAGCACGCATGCAAGTCCGTTTTAAGGTCGTTCGACAAAATCAAGGCACCGCGCCGAGGGTGCAAACCTACACCCTAGACGCCGAACCGGGCAACACCATCCTGGATTGCCTCAATCGCATCAAGTGGGAGCTTGACGGCACCCTGGCATTCCGCAAAAATTGCCGCAACACCATCTGCGGCAGCTGTTCCATGCGCATTAATGGCCGTTCCGCGCTAGCCTGTAAGGAAAATATCGGCAGCGAAGTCGCCAGACTGCAGCAGATCGCCGCCCAAGCTGCAGAAACCCAGCTGGCACAGGGTGGACAAAACGCACCGCCGCCAGCACCGGCAGACTCCATCCCAGAAATCACCATCGCCCCAATGGGCAACATGCCGGTGATTAAAGACCTGGTAGTGGACATGGCCAGTTTCTGGGACAATCTGCAAGCAGTTGATCCCTATGTGAGCACCGGCGCACGAAACATCCCCGAACGCGAGTTCCTGCAAACCCCTCAAGAGCGAGAAAAGCTCAATCAAACAGGTAATTGCATCCTCTGCGGCGCTTGCTATTCCGAATGCAACGCCCGCGAAGTCAATCCCGATTTTGTCGGTCCCCACGCCCTCGCCAAAGCTTACCGCACGATCGCAGACTCCCGCGACGCCGAAACCGAAAGCCGGCTGGAAAAATACAACCAACTCTCCACCGGCGTCTGGGGCTGCACCCGCTGCTACTACTGCAATGCCGTCTGTCCGATGGGCGTAGCCCCAATGGATCAAATTGGCAAAATCAAAGAGGAAATTCTCGACCGCAAGGATGTCACTTCCAATCAACCCGTCCGCCACCGCAAGCTATTGCTCGATCTCGTCAAAGAAGGCGGCTGGATTAATGAGCGCCAGTTCGCTCTCCGCCTGTTTAACCACTCTTTAACCGGATTCAAAGAGCTGGCTAAGCTGGGACCGCTTGGATTCCGCATGCTGCTGCGAGGGAAAATTCCTGGAGAATTTGAGCCTTCGGAAGGCACTGCGACAGTGCGCTCGCTCATTGAAGCTGTGCAAAAGTTAGAGCAGCAATCTGCCAGCAAAATCAAGTAAGCAACAGCATTGACAAAGCCGTTTTATTATGATAAAATGGCGCGTTAACGGAGGTAAAATAAAAACAGTGAAACCTGAAAACCCCGCCTCACCGGCACCTTCTCAAACCGAACCTTACACCCCGCCAGAGCCGGCCTTTGGCTGGACTCCCTACGCCGAACAAATCAACGGGCGATTTGCCATGCTCGGATTTGTGGCGCTGCTGGTTCTGGAATTTTTCACCCGTCAGGATTTCTTCACCTGGCTGGGTTTGCGCTAGTGGCGAGCGGCGGAATTAGTCAAGTTGCCAAATAAGCCGAGAAACCAGGTTTCTTAAAGAAACCTGGTTTCTGGAAAATCCGAGCCGTTGAATTTTGTCAATCTGCCTAGCGGATAGTCAGAGTGTACCGGCCACGCCCATCTTTGTCAGAAGCATTGACAATCACCCGGTAAACGCCGGTGCGGGGCAGTGTGGCGGTAATAGCAGAATTTGTGGTATTATTACTAGCATTGTTATTTTCTTTGAACACCTTGCCATCCGGAGATAGGAGCACTAAATAAGTGTCAAAATCCGGACTTTCCAGGGTAATGGTCACAGTCTGACCGGCACGCCCAGTAAAGCTAGTCATGCGGTACAAACTGCCGTCCGAGGGAAGCACAGAGGCACCGGGGCCCAAAACGCTCTCGATGGTGATGCTCGAGCTTCCCTGCGGGCCAGGGTCGGCGCTCCCACCGGCAGCGTCACCGGAAAAAGCTCTCAAGCTGTAAGCCCCGGATTCCCCTGCCTGAGAGGCGTTGGCAATCACCGTGTACCTGCCAGTGGCGGGCAGTGTGGCCACAATTCTGGCGTTGTTGCCACCGCCGCCGTCGTTATCTTGCGCCAGATCTTGCCCGCGAGGGCTGAGCAAGATCAGAAACGGGTCAATTTCCTGGCTGGTCATTTCCAGCCTCACCCGCTGTCCCGCCCGCCCTTCAAAGGTGTAAATGTCGAAAAAGCTGCTGTCCGCCCGCAATGTCAGGGAACCGGGACCCAACTTGCCGGCAACCGGCTGTCCGTTGAGGGCGAGAGGTTTGGGTGTGATGTTGGGAACTGCCTGTCGCGAACTGGTGGATGCGGTGCGGGAGGCGCGACCTTCTCGCACTGCACTCAAAAAAGGTCGCACCCGATCTGCGGATATGGCAAAACCAATACCAATATTACCCCCTTGGCGACCGGTAAAAATCGCTGTGTTGACGCCAATCAACTCTCCCTGGCTGTTCAAAAGCGGCCCACCGGAATTGCCCGGATTGATGGCGGCGTCTGTTTGGATTATGCCGCGCTGCTGGTCGATGCGGCTGACAATCCCTACGGTGAAGGTTCCCTGAAACCGTCCGAAGGGATTGCCGATGGCAAATGCCCGCTGCCCCACTTGTGCGGAACCCGCCGGCGCGATGGGAAGGGCCGGCAGGTTGCTCTGGCTGCGAATCCGCAGCATGGCTAGGTCTAAACCCCTCTCCCCAAAGGCAATCACTTCCGCAGGCAGGCGTCTGCCGTCGGCGAGGGTGACGCTGACTGTGCCGGTGGCGTTGGCCACGACGTGGGCGTTGGTTAAGACTAGACCGTCGGAGCTAATAATGCTGCCACTGCCGGTCTCCTTGCCGGCACTGACGGACACTACAGCTGGACTTGCCTTCTGGTAGACGCGAATATTGATTTGCTCATCGGCATCTTGGGCGTATGCGCGGTTGGAGTGCGACAGACCGGCAGGGGTGAGGGAGTCTCCCACCACCGTGCCGGTGACTGTTCCCACCGCTAGCATCCCTGACGCTGCCAGACGCAAGAGCTTAGTATTCATCTTTCAACTCCTAAGATTTACGCTTAATAAATGACTTTATTTCTTGAGGCCAAGTTCACGGGAGCAAGATAAAAGCTAGGCAAAAGCTGACTTGGCAATCAAAAATTGGTTTCCCCCCAGTTATTGTTTCCCTAAGCTTTCATGCAGATAACATCTAGGGCTTTCTGTTCCAGGCTCGAAGAACCGCCAATTACTCGTTCCCAGCACAATTTTTTGTTTCTGGAACGGGTTGGCTGCCTGGAGCACCGGCAACAAGCAGGCTGGATTCCAGCACCACATATGGCGTTGCACATTCGTGGGATGATAGATTTGTAGGGGCAGGCCACCCACGG
>CAZJNL010000738.1:0-3454 GCA_964546515.1 uncultured Oscillatoria sp. | reverse complement strand
CTGATGTTATGGCACTTTTACCGCGCGATGCCGGTGTCTGGCAGCCTTTATGCGGTTTCTACCGGCTCGCCTGTCTGCCGGCGCTCAGCGAGTATATCCGCCTGGGGGGGCGGTCGTTTCAGGGCTGGCTGGCGAACTGTAACGTCCGCGAACTGCCGGTGAGTGACGCGACCGTGCTTTTTAATTGCAACACTCCTGCTGATTTAGAAACAGTGCTTAGGGCCTAGTTAAGGGCCTCTGAGTTCTGCTTGGGGTCGCAAGAGCGCCGGTCTGGAAATCTCAGAAACCGGCTTTCTTTTGGATCGCCCTCCGACAAATTGGTCAATACCTGCAGAAAAACCGGATTGCTTAACCTCAATTTTAATACAAGACCGGCGCTCTTGTGGCTAAAAAATCCCCAATCCTGAAATTTTGCCCCCTTCTCAGTAAGTCGCCGGCAACCGCCGGTCGTTACAGCCAGTAGGGGCGGGTTTACAGATAATCTCTCGCACCGGCGAACTCTCTCGGCTCAACCCACAGGAGTATCCCCATTGGGTAACTCTACTTAACGGAATAGGCCGGAGTGGGGGAGGGCCTTGTCCCCGCCCTTGGGAGCGGGTGTGCGGGGGAGAAATAATTAGGGGCAATTGGCCGGACAGGATATCACTTCTAACATTTCAGATGCCACCGGCAACGATAGAACCTCTGCGCTTGCCCTTTTTGCTACTTCTTTTGGTCTGGGGCGTTCTTTGAGTGACAGGAAATCTAACTAAAGAGAGAGGGCGGCTTCCTCATCAAGCGTTTAGACTTGGCTATTAGGAAATGTGAATATACAGCTTGGTGAAGGATAAAAATATGAGCCTTGAAGAGAGAGCCAAAGCAATTGCCAAAAACATTGAAGGCAAAGTCCAAGAAGTAATGGGTGACATTACAGGCAACCAGAAGGACAAAATTGAAGGTCAAATCAAGCAGGAGGAAGCTGCGGTCAGGCAGGCCAAAGAAGACTTGAAAGATCGGGCGAAAGATATAGTAGATAGGGCTTAGACCCTGTTTGTAAAGCTTGTAGGGTGCGTTAGCGCCAGGGTTTTGCAAGTGTAGCGGTACTCCCAGCTAACGCACCCTACTTTTGGTTACTGGGGAATCAAAGCATCGCCAATGGCAACAGCACCGCTACTCGATACCGTGGCCAGGACGCCGGTCTGTGCGTGGCCAAACTGTGTTTGCAGCAGGGTCAAAAGTGGCATGTCTCGCAAGCCGGTATCGGGATTAACTTCTATGTTGACGCAACGACCGATACGCGCCGTGACTGCAATCGAAGCGCCTCCCAGCTGAAATCGCTTGCCAATCCAGCTGAATTCTTCCCAAGCGGGGACGCCCTCTAGGAGAATGTTGGGGCGGAACCGGCGAACGTCCACTGGCTGACCGGCTGCCTGAGCGAGTTCGTCCAGGGTTGCCTGACTGAGCAGGGAAATGTGCACCGGCTCGCGATCGGGATAGCGCGTCTCGCCGCTGCCGGTGCCGGCTAGGTGCAGCGGAGTTCGCTCCGGGTGCCGCGCCGTTTCGGTTGGTTGCAGCGCCGCCAGATAGCCGGTGAAAAAGGCACCGATGCGCTGGCGCTCGTTCGGGGTGCCGGTGGAAGCAGCCAGCAGCTCGACGCCCTGATGCTTGACGGTGAGCCGGTCAGCATTTGGGTCATAGGAACAGTCCAGCGCCGCCAGCCCGGGCCAGTCATTTTGCACGGCGAAGTTTTTTTTGCTCATCCAAGGCACTGCGGGTGGGGAGACACCGGCAACAGCGTCACCATACATCAGGGCAAAGGCGCGATCTCCTTTAATGCCGTGTCCAGCTGTCAGGAATACGCGCTCGCACTGCTCGGGCGTCAGCCCCTTGATGGGATGGATGAATAATTGCTTGACTTTTGCTGCACTCACGATTTACTATTTAAAACTAGACATTTCCTATTTTAGATTTTCACCGCTCAATTAATATAAAAACTGCCAAGCCGAAGGCACGCAGATAGGTAGCATCCCAAAAGTGCAAACATCTTCACCCTCACCCCCCAAGGCACCCCTCTCCCATGAAGGGAGAGGGGGGAAAAATAAAGAATTCTTCCCTCACCCCAAGTGGGAGAGGGGTTGGGGGTGGAGGAGACGTGCAAAAATGGGATGCTCCCGTTGGGATGACATCCTCCCATACCCATATAAAGGGGGAGGCTCCGCCTCCCTGTTGCGGTTCCCAGGCAGCAGCCCAGGAACCAGAAATCGCCCCTAAACCCTCATCTAAAATTCCTCGCTGAAAACTGACAACACTCTTTATCCAAGCCCGGTAGAGCCGGTGTTTAAAAAGCCCCATGACCTCGAAGCGGATTATAGTGACTGGCGCTAGTGGCTGCATTGGTCACTACATCACCGAAGCCCTAATTAAGCAAACAAAGCACGAGCTGTTCCTGCTAGTCAGGAACCCGGACAAACTGCAATTCGATTGCAAAGCCCGTCCCGGCATCAACATTATAAAAGCCGATCTGCGGGACATCGAGTACCACGCCGAGCTGATCGGAACAATGAATGCCGCAATTTTAGCAGCCACCGCTTGGGGGGGTGCCCAAGCGGTGTTTGACGTCAATGTCGGCAAAACCGTCCGCCTGATCAACTTGCTCAACCCAGAACTCTGCGAGCAAGTTATCTACTTTTCCACAGCCAGCGTACTCGACCGCAACAACCAATTACTAAAAGAAGCAGGGCAGGTGGGTACGGACTACATCCGTTCCAAATACGAATGCCTGGGCCAGCTGTCTCGATTGCCTCTCGCCAAGCGGGTTACAACCCTGTTTCCCACCTTGGTGATCGGGGGAGATAGCCAGCACCCCTATTCCCACCTTTCCTCAGGTTTGCCAGATGTAGCGAGATGGATTGACATGATTCGCTTTTTGAAAGCGGAAGGCAGTTTCCACTTCATCCACGGCAAAGACATTGCCACTGTAGTTCTGCACCTGCTCAAAAATCCCCCAGCTCCCGACGCTCCCAGACAGTTCGTCTTGGGAAATCAGCAAATAACTGTCAACGAGGCGGTGGAAGAAGTTTGTGCCTATCTGAATAAAAAAATTTCTTTTCGCCTGACCTTGCATCCTTGGCTGGCGGAAATTTTGATTGTGCTGTTCCGAATTCAGCTCGCTCCCTGGGACAGGTTCTGCCTGAAATACCGGCATTTCACCTACCAAAATCCTGTCAGCCCAGCAACATTTGGTCTGCCGGCTTACTGCAGCACCCTCACAGACGTGCTGAAACTCAGCCGGATTCCTGACCGGCGCACCACCCCCGCTCAGTTCGCACAGACCAAGGAAGAGTGATAAAGTAGGGTGTTTTCCCCAAGGAGGAAGCACCCGGTAGCATCCCATTTTTGCAATCCCCCTCACCCCCTACCGAATTCTTTATTTTTCCCCCCTCTGAGTGAATAAAAAATCTTTCCTCTATCCTCC
>CAZJNL010000737.1:0-3469 GCA_964546515.1 uncultured Oscillatoria sp. | reverse complement strand
AGCTCCATATCGGCCTGACAGCTCTGTCCTTAGGCGTTCCATTTTACAGCTATCGCGGGCCCCGCAAAGCGCGATATTTCTTGAAAAGTGTTAATGCGGATTTTGCTATATGGCCTGAAAATGAAACTCTGAAATTAGGGATGTTTCTTTCCAATACTGATAATATTTGCGAGGCCAAAACAAAATTTTACTTGGCCGCTATAGAAGAATTCAAAAAATCCAGCCTGGGGCACATTAAGTATTTGCAGGAACTTGTCAATAAGGAGAATTGACCTTTTTTAGAAAAAAGAGTATGAAAATCTTGCATATAAGTATTTCAGACAGCGGTGGGGCGGGTCGCGCTGCTTACCGGCTGCATCAGGGTTTGCAGGGGAGCGGTGGCGACTCCCAGATGCTGGTGCAATTTAAATATACGGATGACAGAGCAGTCTGCGAGCTACAGAAAAACCTAGAAAAACTGTTCGCCAAGCTGAAGCTAACGGAACGCTTGGATGATTTGCCGCTGAAGTTCTACCCTCAGGGCGATCCCAGCTATTTTTCAGTGGAATGGTTCCCAGACCGGCTGGCTGACAAAGTTTCTCAGCTCAATCCAAATGTGGTTAATTTGCACTGGGTTTGTCACGGCTATCTGCAAATAGAATCCCTTGCCAAATTTAATAAACCCATCGTCTGGACGCTCCACGACTTGTGGCCGTTCACCGGCGGGTGCCACTACGCTCAAGATTGCCAGCGCTATACGGATTCCTGTGGCGCTTGCCCTCAGCTTGGCAGCAGCAAAGACTGGGACCTGTCGCGCTGGGTGTGGCAGCGCAAAGCCAAAGCTTGGAAAAATCTGAATCTAACTCTAGTTTCTCCCAGCTCGTGGATGGCTGAATGCGCTAAATCCAGCTCCCTCTTCAAAGATTTCCGAGTAGAGGTGATCCCTCATGGCATGGACACTCAAAAGTACAAACCAATCGACCGGCAGGTCGCTCGCTCCCTACTGAATTTGCCTCAAGACAAGCAACTTGTCCTTTTTGGGGCCATTTATACCAGCGAGCCCCGAAAAGGATTTCAGCTACTGGAGCCGGCTTTGCAAAGCCTCAGCAAGTCCGGATGGAAAGATAGGATAGAGCTCGCTGTATTTGGGTCATCTCAACCAGAAAACCCCATTGATACGGGTTTTAAATATCACTATCTAGGCAGGTTTGAAGATGATATTTCCCTGGCAGCTGTCTATTCAGCTGCCGATGTCATGGTCGTGCCATCAATTCAGGAATCTTTTGGCCAGACTGCCTTTGAAGCACTCGCCTGCGGCACGCCGGTTGTGGCATTTAACGCAACGGGATTAAAAGATATCGTCGAACACCGGCAAACCGGCTACCTAGCCCGACCTTATGAAATTGAAGACTTAGCCCGAGGCATTGCCTGGGTGCTAGAAAACCCAGACCGGCATCAAAAACTCAGCCAGCGCGCCCGCCAAAAAGCCGAACAAGAATTCACAGTCGAACTGCAAGCCCGCCGCTACTTATCTCTCTTTACCGAACTCCTCTCACCGGCAAATTCCCCAGCCCCGAACTAGCGCCAACTTCCGGGGATCGTATTTGGAGTAAAGACTTTAGTCCTTACTCAAGCCGGTGGCGTGTAAAGACACGCCCGTCGCGTCTGGACAGCCCAAATCGGCCAACCGTCAGTGCCACCTTAAACCGGCACCGGCACCCCCACCGGCACCCCGCACGCAAGAGGTCATTCTTACCTATGATCTAAACATGCCTTATCCGGGATCTGCCCGCACACCGGCCCGATCCCAAAACTTCCTGTGGAGAAACAGCCATGATGAAAGCCCAAGATATCATGACCCAAGAGGTGGTCACCATTCGCGGCTCCGCCACGGTAGCCCAAGCGGTGGCGCTGATGAAAGAGAAAAAACTCCGCGCCCTAGTAGTGGAGCGCCGCCACGAACAAGACGCCTACGGGATCGTCACCGAAACCGACATTGTTTACAAAGTCGCCGCCTACGGCCACGATCCCAAAAAGGTGCGCGTCTACGAAATTATGACCAAACCCTGCATCGTGATCAATCCCGATCTCGGTGTTGAATACGTGGCGCGGCTGTTTGCCAACACCGGCATCCGCCGCGCCCCAGTCATCAAAGGCGAACTGCTCGAAATCATCGAGTTCAATGACGATTCACGCGACACTCTCTCGTGGCGCTTTCCGGACGACGATCACGCGATCAAGAACGGAGCCCAGCTCATCGTCCGAGAGAGCCAGGTGGCGCAGTTCGTTTACCTCGGCCAATACGGCGATTGTTTCACGCCTGGAAAACACTCGCTGACCACCGACAACATCCCCATCCTCACGAAACTCAAGGGCTGGAAATACGGGTTCGAGTCACCCTTCAAGGCGGACGTGTATTTCGTCACCACCCGCCTTTTCACCGGCAACAAATGGGGCACCGCCAACCCGGTGATGATGCGCGATGCGGACTTCGGAGTCGTACGCCTGCGCGCCTTCGGCACCTTTGATTTCAAGATCACCGATCCCGCCGTTTTCCTCAAGGAAGTGGCCGGCACCGACCATCACTTCCGCCTCGATGAATTCGCCGACACCATGCGCTCGCGGATCGTCAGCGTGTTCAGCGAAGCCCTCGCCTCCTGCGGCGTGCCCGCTCTCGACGTGGCCTCGCGTTACTCGGAACTCGGCGACGCCCTGCTGCCGCTCATCAATCCGCAGACGAGCACCAAATACGGGATCGAACTCACCAGTTTCCTTGTGGAAAACGTTTCGGTCCCGCCCGAAGTCGAGGCCGCCATCGACAAACGTTCCAGCATGTCCGCCATCGGCAACCTCAACGACTACGTGAAGTTCCAGATGGCCGAGTCCATGACCAAGGGCGGCGGTGACGGCGGTGGATCACCCGCTGCGGCGGCAGGCCAGATGGCGATGGGCTTCGGCATGGCCCAGGAAATGATGAAGTCCATGCAAGGCGGACAAGCCACTCCGCCACCCCTTCCGGGCGCGGCTCCGGCGGGAGCGCCGGATCTTCTTTCCCCGGCGCAGGCGGCGCAGTTGTTAGGTGTTTCCGAAGCCGATGTGAACGCCTCGCTCGAAGCCGGCGATCTCAAGGGCAAGAAAATCGGTTCCGCCTGGCGCATCACCCGCGCCGCCATCGACGCGTTCCTCGCCGAGTAAACCACCACCATGGCGGAAGTCAGCGCGCTGAGGAAGCATCCCTGCCCAGAATGCGGCGGGGATGCGGAGTGGAACGCCTCCAAACAGGCGCTCGCCTGCCCGTATTGCGGCACCATCGTGCCGTGGACGGATGGCGAGAATCCGATGGGCGCGGCCATCGTGGAACACGACCTCGAAACCGCGCTCTCCTCCGTCCCCGATGACTCGCGCGGTCTCCGGGAAGAGAAAAAATCCGTGCGCTGCGAGAGCTGCCGCGCCATCAGCGTGTTCGACCCCGACCGCGCGGCACAGCGCT
>CAZJNL010000736.1:0-3470 GCA_964546515.1 uncultured Oscillatoria sp. | reverse complement strand
GTCGATAGCCGTGATGCCGGTTTGCAGCGGTTCGTACACGGAACGGCGGGCAATAATCCCCGGAGCCCCCGATTCAATCAGGCGGCTTTCGGAGGTGTTGATTTCTCCCTTGCCGTCAATGGGGCGACCGAGGGCGTCCACCACGCGACCGATCAGGGCGTCTCCCACCGGCACCTGAGCGATTTTGCCGGTTGCCGTCACGGAGGAGCCTTCTTGAATTTCGCGCCCTTCGCCCATCAGCACCGCGCCCACGTTATCTTCTTCCAGGTTGAGGGCGATACCAATCGTGCCGTCTACAAACTCCAGCAGTTCGCCGGCCATCACCTTTTCCAGGCCATAAATCCGGGCGATCCCGTCGCCCACTTGCAGCACTGTACCGACGTTAGAAACCTTAACTTCTTGGTCGTACTGCTCAATCTGCTGCTTAATAATGCTGCTGATTTCGTCGGGTCTGATGCTTACCATCGTTCGTTATCAGTTGTTAGTTGTTCGCTAATCAGTCATCGGTCGCAGGTCTTGAGGCCCTTGGTCAAAAGCCACTAACCATTAACCCTTCCCTCTTCCTGAAACTGTATCCCTTCATAAATCTCGCTCAGGGGAATTTGGAGATTTAAGCAAGAGAGGTTCAGAACACTGTCGGGTGCGGACAGTTCTGTGAGAGTCCAGCTGGGCGCTTGACTGCGGCTGAACAATTCCACACAGCACTCTGACTGGGACACCAAAACATATTCCTGCAATGTGGGCAGCTTGCGATACTGAGATGCTTTCTTCCCCCTATCGAGTGCTTCTGTGGAGTCGGATAAAACTTCCACCAGTAACACCGGATAGCGCTTTGTATAGCGGTCTGCCAAGTCTCTCTCGTCGCAAGTCACCATAACATCCGGATAGGTGTAATGGCGTCCACCCTCGACTTCCAAGCGCACATTTTCCTTGAATACTCTGCAGTAGCCACCTTTGAGTCGCTGGCGCAGAGCGAAGGCCAAGTTAAGGGCAATGATATTGTGCCAGTCTGTTGTCCCAGTCATGGTAATAACTTCGCCATCGTAGTATTCATGCCGAATATCCGCCTCTTTTTCTTCCAAGGCGAAATAGTCTTCGACTGTGATGTGCGCTTGTTTAGTCGCTGTCATGGCCCTCACCAATTTTAGATTTCAGATTTTGGATTTTGGATTGACGAGTCAACTCTCAGTCCAAAACCCAGGCATTCCAAATCCCAAATTGACTTACTCCGCACCCAGGCGGATGCCAATCCGGCGCAGCTGTCCCCGCAAACTGGCATCAATGATTTGGGAGCCCACTTTAATGATGACACCCCCAATTAAATCTCGGTCGATTTTGGTCTGGAGTTCCACCGAACGTGCGCCGGTCATCCCTTGCACCTTTTCGCGAACCGCTTGCTGCTGGCCTTCACTGAGCGGCACAGCAGAGGTAACATCCGCCAAGACGGTTTGGTTCAGCTTGCGCAAAAGTGATAGGTACTCTTGCCCAATCGCTTCTAAAAAGATGACGCGGCGGCGATCTACCAGCAGCATCAAAAAGTTGCGCGTGTAAGCGTGAAGCTCACCGGCAATCCGCTGCAGCACTCCCTTCTTGTCCGCATCACCAACAAACGGATTGGCCAGAAACAGGCGCAGTTCCTCGGAGTTTTCCAGCAAACTCAGCAAGGAACGCACGTCCTCCCCAACTTGCTCCGTGATGTTGCTCGATTGCGCCACGGACATCAAGGCTTGGGCGTAAGGCTCTGCAATTTCAGACGTTACAAGACTGCTGCCTTTCATCAGCGCCCTCCAAGCAGCGCAATGCTGCGGTCAACTAATTGGTTCTGAGCGTAATCGTCCAAGCGCTCCCGCAATTGGGATTCCACTTGCTGCAGCGCCATCGCAGCCACCCGCTGGCGCAGTTCTTTGAGCACCCGCTCTTGTTCGGATTCCAGATCCCTAGCAGCTTCCGCTCTCAAGCGCTCCAAATCTTTCGCTCCCTGAGCCAAAATCGCTTCTCTGGCTTGCTTAGCGCGTTCTTCGGCAGCCGCCCGGATTTTTTGCGCCTCGGCTTGGGCTTGAGCCAGCTTTTGCTGCGCTTCAGAAAGTGCGGCTTCCGCATCTTTCTTGCGCTGCTCAGCTTCTTTAATCGCTGTGGCGATGCTGTTGCGCCGTTCGCTCAGGATATTCCCCAAAAAACCGCGCCCGAAATAAAACAGCACCCCAATAATAATCACGAGGTTGATCAGGTTGGTTTCTAAAATGTCTGCATTCAGACCGAAACCGTGTGACACCACCTCAGCTTCTACTTCACTCGCCAGTAAAAAAATCCCCATCATACCCTACCCATAACTGTGTTCATTAGCCCTCAGCCCTCAGCTAGAATCATTCAGAATTCAGAAGCAGTCCTTCGTCCTTCTTGCTTCTAGCGGTTGACTAACTCTGGCCCGAGAAGTTTTTCCAGGATCTGGCGAGATAGGGTGTCTACCTGCTGCTCTAGCGAGCGCAAGGCTTCCTGTTTTTGCTGCTCTATCTCTTTCTGAGTCTCCTCTCGCGCTTGCTGGGCTTCTTTTTGAGCTTGGGCAATTTGTTCAGCTGCGAGCTTCTGGGCGTCCGCCTGAGCTTGGGCCACTATCGCCTGAGACTCCCGCAGGGCTTCCCCTCGCTTCTGCTCGTATTCCTGAGCCAGTGTCTGCGCTTTGGACAGGCGCTCGCGAGCTTCTTTTTGATTGTTGCGGATGTACTCGGATCGCTCATCGAGCACTTTGGTCAGCGGTTTGTAAAAGATGGCGTTCAGGATGGCTGCCAAAACTAAAAACTGCACCGCCATCAGAGGCAGGGTGGCATCCAGATCGAACAGTCCCCCCTCTTTAGCAGCAGTTTCAGCGGCTAGTAGAATCGTCCAGTGTGTCATAGCAACTCAACCGATTTTAGATTTTAGATTTTAGATTTCAGATTTCAGATTTATGATATAATTCAACCCCCAAATCCAAAATCTAAAACTCACGCCCGGGCATTAGGGAGAGACGCGAAAGTTCGCGCCTCTACCCAGACTGGCTCTCTTAAGCGAAGGGGTTGGCGAACAGCAGCACCAGGGCAACCACCAGACCGTAAATGGTGAGCGCTTCCATGAATGCCAAGCTCAGCAGCAGGGTGCCGCGAATTTTGCCTTCAGCTTCCGGCTGGCGGGCAATCCCTTCCACAGCTTGACCGGCAGCATTACCTTGACCGAGGCCCGGGCCAATTGCAGCCAGACCGACAGCCAGAGCAGCAGCCAAAACGGAAGAAGAAGCAACTAATGGGTCCATGATAAGTCTCCTGAGGTCAAGTACAAAAACGAACTGTATAACGCGCTTTCAGGTTTTAGATTCTCGATTTTAGATTCTCAGACAAAATCCAAAATCACCGCCTCTAAAATCCTACATTTTATCATCTGAGTGCGAAATCACTCATGATGTTCTTCGCCACCATGCCCCTCCATTGCCTCGTGAA
>CAZJNL010000735.1:0-3474 GCA_964546515.1 uncultured Oscillatoria sp. | reverse complement strand
CTTCCACCCGATAGTTAGAAGGCAGGTAGTTACGGATGGTGCGTGCTTTCGTGGGAGATTCGACGATGACAAGGGTTGACATGGCACCTTCAGGGAAAAATAGCAGCTAGGCTAGAGAGTCCAAATTAGATAGTTTGAGCAATATGTCAAGGGGGACGGTTCCACAGGGGGATTCAGGGGTGGGACGCTCGCCAGCCTTTAATGGTAAAAGTACCCCACTCTCTTTATATCGAATATTAATGGTCATAAAAGTTTTGAGGCCACTGCTTTCGACTGCTGAGCGACTACCGGCGATTTCTTTGCAACCTGCCAAATTGATAAGTCTGTTGCCGGCCTTGGCGGCGGTTTGGCCACCCGTGCGCTTGCGGGGCTGGCACCGGCTCATCTATCTGGGGAAGCATGGGTGCCGGCAATCGCAAGCGATTTAAACTCTGAATCCGGCGGCGCAACAGGCTGCGCCGGCGCAACCCGTGACAAAAAGCCGCTCTGGTGTAGAGACGCGACATGTCGCGTCTCTACAGGGGGTCAAGTATAATTTTCTACAATAGCGTGCCGAGATAACAGGAAAAAAACCGGCTTTTGTCAGGTTTTATCCGAGCGGGTAGATGGGGAGAAAAACCCGCGCAACTTATTGGATAACGGGATGTGTGTGAGCTGCCGGTGCTGCAAATCAAGCCATAAAAGTAGGGCTGGGTTTCGCCCGCCCCCTCTCTCCAGATTCTGGCAAAAGGCTCAGCAACCGGAGCTGCCGCACCAGTAGGGCGCGGAACTTTACTGTCAAGATCCCTGGAGCTTGACGTGCCGGTGCTTTCAGCGGTGGCGACTTGAATGCACTTTGGAGGGGGAGGCGAGTCACAGGAGCTAATAAAATTGTAGCGGAGTTTTAAATAATTCCAGCTGCTAAATGGAGATATGTCGCCTCAGAAGATTTTCAATTACCTGCTGACTTTCGAGGGCCCAAAATATTGGCCCCTGCTAGGGTATTTATGTCGCCCTTTAAGCTGGCTATATCGACAGTCGAAAAGCTCAAATAACTGCGGCCTTCCCTGGAATAAATGGCGGGAATTAATTCTACTTATAGCTGCTAAATACTGCACTCGCCCTCAGCTGTGACGGGGGCAAATGATAAAATTGCAGGCAGTGGGGATAGCAAAGGGAAGGCAGCATGGCAAAAATTGAACTGGAACTGGAGGAAGCAACTCTGGCACTGGCTCGGTTGATGGCTAATCAGCGCAATTGTGCGTTGCCAGAACTGATTGCCGAAGCCATCTACAAGCTGGCAGTGGCAGAACCTCCAAAAAACCGTATACTAGGAATGTTCGCCGAGCGCCCGGAATCGGTGGAGGAGATGCTAGCAGAAGTTATCAAGGCTCGGGCAGCACACCCGTTAAATCAAAGATTTGGACAAAGCACTACTTGACACGGATATTATTTCTGAAATCTTCAAGCGTATCGACCGGCGCGTCGCAGATCGGGCTACGATTTATCGTCATGCCTTTGGTTGCTACACTCTCTCTGTCATCACAGTCCTAGAGGTTGTCAAAAGCTGGCATAAGCTGGACCGGCAGGGCGCTGAATTGGCTGGGCGCATTTATGCAGATTTGGAACTGACAGGACAGCCGATTGGTTTGGCTGATGCGATGATTGCCGCAACGGCGTTACAGCACAACTTGATGTTAGTCCCCGGCAACATATCCCACTCTCAGCGCATTCAAAGACTGGGTTCCAGTCTGCAACTGGATAACTGGCGAACCTAGAAAATTTAAAAGGACATGAAAAGCTAGTTAATCAAAGAATTCTTAAGGACGCTGGAGGTGAGAAACCGGGTTTCTCTTGCTGGGGAAATTTAGATTTTCCTCTCCCCACCCAAGAAACCTGGTTTCTAGCAGCCCTGACTTTTTCTTTATAAACCGTCTGGAAAACTTAACAATTTGTCACAGTTAGAGCTGAATCCCGCGAGTGGCTGTGGGAGTGCGGGGAGGATTTATAGCAGTTTTCACTTGCGCGGAGCGCAGTTAGATCCCCCCAAGGGGCAGTCTCCGTGTGGTCCCCGCCCTACTTGGGGGGCTTACTTGTTCCCCCCCTTTTTAAGGGGGGGTAAGGGGGGGATCGATATCTGCACGTCGCTCAGTTGGAATCTGCTATATATCCAGGGGTGCGGGTTGCCAGCAGGGGCGAGACAGAAACACCGGCAGGAGTGGGAATAGGGGCAGAACGCGGTAAAATCCAATGTTGTAAAGGATTCTTAAGCAAGCCTTCCTCACCCAGGTGTTGCCAAGCGATACTGTCCAACCTGCCTGAACCTTATGAACTTTGCCAATCTTGCAGCCCAGCTGAACGCCGGCACTATTTTGCCAGAGGGGATTGTCATTCTCACCCTTCTTGTGCTAATAGTCGGCGACCTGATTGTCGGGCGTGCCTCCAACCGCTGGACTCCCTATGTGGCGATTGCCGGTCTCCTCGGTTCCGTCGTCGCCCTGTACTATCAGTGGCATACCTCCAACCCCATCTCTTTTTTGGGCGGCTTTAACGGCGACGCCCTCAGCGTCGTGTTTCGCGGGATCGTCGCCCTGTCTGCAGCTGTGACGATTTTGATGTCCGTCACCTACGTCGAGCAAAGCGGCACCTCCCTGGCTGAATTCCTCTCGATTTTGCTCACCGCCGCCCTCGGTGGCATGTTCCTCTGCGGTGCGGACGAACTGGTGACGATTTTTGTCTCCCTGGAAACCCTCAGTATTGCCTCCTACCTGCTCACAGGCTACATGAAGCGCGATCCTCGCTCCAATGAGGCGGCGCTGAAATACTTGCTGATTGGGGCTTCCAGTTCGGCAGTCTTCCTCTACGGCATTTCCCTGCTGTACGGCATGTCTGGGGGAGAAACAACCCTGAGCGCGATCGCCGCCGGCATTGAGAGCGCCAATGCCGGTCAATCCCTCGCTGCAGTCATTGCTCTCGTCTTTGCCATCGCCGGCATTTCCTTCAAAATTTCCGCCGTTCCCTTCCACCAGTGGACACCTGACGTTTACGAAGGTTCTCCCACCCCCGTCGTCGCCTTCCTCTCCGTCGGTTCCAAAACAGCTGGGTTCGCCCTCGCCAACCGCCTCCTCACCACCGCTTTCCCCCAGGTGCAAGCTCAGTGGCACTTTGTCTTCACCGCCTTGGCGATTCTCAGCATGGTTTTGGGCAATGTCGTCGCTCTCGCCCAAACCAGTATGAAGCGGATGCTGGCTTACTCCTCCATCGCTCAAGCCGGTTTCGTGATGATTGGTTTGATTGCCGGCACCGAAGCCGGTTACTCCAGCATGATATTCTACCTGCTGGTGTACCTGTTTATGAACCTGGGCGGCTTCGCTTGCGTGATTCTCTTCTCCCTGCGCACCGGCACCGACCAAATTAGCGAATACTCCGGCTTGTATCAAAAAGACCCACTCCTCACCTTAACACTGAGCGTCTGCCTGCTCTCCTTGGGTGGCA
>CAZJNL010000734.1:0-3482 GCA_964546515.1 uncultured Oscillatoria sp. | reverse complement strand
TCCCGGTGCAGTACATTCACGCCCGCGAGCGCTTCCTGGAAAAAATCGCCTGCGTCACCGATCCAGAAGAAAAGCGGCGGCTCATTGGCCATGAATTCATCCGGGTGTTTGAGGAAGAGTCCAAGCGCCTCGGCCCGTTTGATTACTTGGCGCAAGGCACTCTCTATCCGGACGTGATCGAATCCGCTGACACCAATATTGACCCCAAAACCGGGGAGCGGGTGGCGGTGAAAATCAAGAGCCACCACAATGTGGGCGGTTTGCCAAAAGATTTGCGCTTCAAGCTTGTCGAACCGCTGCGCAAGCTGTTTAAGGATGAAGTGCGCAAAGTCGGTCGCTCGCTTGGCTTGCCAGAAGAAATTGTCCAGCGCCATCCTTTCCCAGGTCCGGGACTGGCGATTCGGATTCTGGGTGAGGTGACGGCGGAAAAGTTAAATATCTTGCGGGATGCGGACTACATTGTCCGCCAGGAGATTAACCGGCAGGGCATGTACAGCGAATTGTGGCAAGCTTTTGCCGTGCTGCTTCCTGTACGCAGTGTGGGCGTCATGGGCGACCAGCGCACTTACGCTTACCCGATTGTCTTGCGCTTTGTCAAGAGCGAAGATGGCATGACCGCTGACTGGGCTCGCGTGCCTTACGACTTGCTGGAAATTATCTCTAACCGGATTGTCAACGAAGTTCCGGGGGTGAACCGCGTCGTCTATGACGTCACCTCCAAGCCACCTGGAACTATTGAGTGGGAGTAGGTTAAGGCAAGCGAAAGGGAAAAAGGAAAAATGTAACAAGGGTTACTTTTTCCTTTTTTCTTTTTATAGCAAGCTGCGCAAGGGAGGAATTCCTTTCCCTATCTCCCGCGCCCCCACAGCGACCGCGCCCCTTGCGCGGGGTTGGCTATTATATCATGTTCGGTTAACTGCTTATCATTGATTTCTCTCCCCGTCTCCCCTCACTCTTCATAAAAAGTAATCAACCGAACTTGATATGACTTGCCCGAGGGGTGCCGGTGTCAGCCTGAGGGCTTAATAAAATATTAATGGTTGCGCAACCGGCTCTTAACCTTTATCTTAATTTTTGTGGAAAACTCACAAAAATCTGTGGAAAACCCGGATCTCTGTGGAAAACTTTGGCTTTGGCGTGCGGCAATTTGAAGCAAGTAGGGTGCGTTACCCCCTGGGTAAGGCACCCTACAGATCAGTAGCTGATGGATTCAGACTTGTAATCCGGCGGCTCAACGTGAATCACAACCCGCACCGGCGGGTAGCGTTCTTGCAGGCGAGCTTCCACCTCCTCAGTAATGCGGTGGGCGGTTTCCACATCCTTTGCTTCCACAATCAGGTGCATTTCAACAAACACCTGACGCCCGACGACGCCCCGGGAAGCAATCTCGTGACAGTTGATGACGCCGGGGACTTGCATGGCAATGGCGTAAATGGCTTCCGGGGCAATGGCCATTTCATCCAGCAGCCACGGCAGATTCTCTTTCAAAATCTCCCAGCCGCTGCGAAACACTAGGAGAGCTACGGGAAAAGCCAGCACAATATCCAGCCACTGGAGTTGGGGGATTTTGAAAACCTGCCCTTGCCAGATGCCAATTAAACCGGCAATCACCAAGATTGTCACCCAGACATCGCTCATGGTGTGTTGGGCGTCCGCGATCAGAAAGCTGCTGCCGATGCGCTGTCCCACGTTGCGCTCGTAATAGGTGACGAAAATATTAATGCCGAGCACAAGCAGCAGCAACCACAGTTCTGAGGGTGAGATGCTGACCGGCTTGCCGCCGTGGCGAATCCGGTCTACTGCCCCGCTGAGAATTTCAAAGCAGGCGATGCCTAAGAAGACCGCAATCGCCATAGCTCCGATGGCGTCATACTTCATGTGTCCGTAGGGATGCTTGCGGTCTGGTTTTGGCGAAGCCAGATTGTTGATGAACAGTCCCAGAACGTTGTTGGAGCTGTCGGTGACGCTGTGCAGGGCGTCGGCGAGCAAGCTCAGTGAGCCGGTCAAATACCCCACCACCGCTTTGATGCCCAGCACCAGCAGATTCAGCAGCAGAGTGATCAGCAAAACCTTGCGAACTTCGGCGCGGTTATCTTCTGGCATAGAATCCTCCCGATTTCCCATCCATGCCTCCAGTGTAGATTCCCACACTGCCAAAAATCTTTAAATCTCTTGCGCTGTAAGGGTTTCAGGATTAAAATTACCACTTGAGACTGCCTGTAATTGAGACAAGTATTCAATTGCGACCGGCAGTCGTTTGGATTTGTTGGGGGACTATTTCCTTGGGGTGACAGCATCTTTTAGCATTAAGATTGAATGTTAAGATTAATTGCCCATGTCACAACTCACACTGAATCTCGTTGAGGGCTCCGTCTCCTTTAGCTTCACCCCCCAGGCGGCGCGTTCTTTGCAGGCTCAGATTGCAGAATTGATGGAAAGCCTAAAGGCTGTGGCTGCCAGGGCGAGCGCCGGGGGGGCAGGCAAAGCCACTCGCCAGAAATCGATGGAATATCGCTACACGGGCGACGTCTTCTTCGAGATGGAATGCAATCCCAACATTTGGCCAAGTCCTTTTGCCGCCAAAGTTCTGATTACTGTCCGCGACGAGCGCATGCGCTTGACGACGGAAGCGGAACTCACCCGGGTGATGGATGATATTAACCAGTATCTCGAGCAAGTGGGTTAAAACTGAGCGGGAGTGTTCTGGCACCGGCATGTTGCCTGTGCCCCGCTGCTTTCCCATCTGTCAGCTAGGCGTTGGGCTTGCAGGTGGCCAGCTGCTGGGCGGGGCGACGGGTTTTCTCTACCCACCCGCACCCAGGAAATTGCAGTAGGATGGAGGCATTGAGCGGCTGTCAATTCCGGCTCAACTCCTACCCTGATTGCTACTGCATAACGTTTAGGCAATTTGACGATGAACCCCGATACCGTAACTGAATTCCTGCAAAAAGGATTTCGCGTCACCTTGGGCGCGACGTCTGCCTTGATCGATAGCCTGCAAGACTCCCAGAAACGGGACGAGACTCTATCTAAAATGCAGTCAGACTTTGGCCAGCTGACCGAGGAGTGGGCTGAGAAAGGTGCGGTGACTGAGCGGGAAGCCCGCAATTTTGTCGATACCCTCTTGAGCCAGCAAGGTCAGCCCAGATCCAGCGACACGACTTCGACAGCCGGTGCCACTGTTACCACCAGTGCAAGCCCCGTTACCGAGCCCGAAGACCAGAACGATCTGCGGGAACTGACGGCGCAAATTGCGGCGCTGCGGGCTGAGTTAGAGAAGCTGCAAAAGCAAGACTCCCAGCCCTAATATCAAATTTGCTTAATTGCTCATCGAATATCCTCACACCCTTTGCTCCCACAAAACAAGGTGCCACAGCTTGAGCGCCCGCCCTCTGCTAAAACCCGTGTCAGTTAAACCGGCACCCCAAAAAGGAGTGATTGAAAGTGATTAACCGTAAATCACAAAATTCCAAGTCTGGCTT
>CAZJNL010000733.1:0-3484 GCA_964546515.1 uncultured Oscillatoria sp. | reverse complement strand
TGCGCTCTTAGCGCTAGCCGCTGGCGCGTCTAAGGCGTCTTGGCGGTAAAAAAAATAATTTTCACAAATCAATTATAACCGCTATACAAAACCGATGCGAGTGGGGGCGGGTTTATCAAACTTCTCGGCTTTCCCGATAGATTGCCGGTCAACCCGCCCCTACTTCAGAGAAACTTTCGCACCGGCAGCTTCTAGCTGATTCTTCATATCCTCAGCCTCGCCACGGGCGCTGGCGAATTTTACCACCTTCGGTGCGGACTCAACAAAGTCTTTCGCTTACTTCAGCCCCAAACCTGTCAGATCCCGCACTACCTTAAAAATGGCAATCTTTTTATCAGCCGGCACTTCCTCCAGGACAACATCAAACCCACTGGGGTCTGGCAGATCGTAGTCAATCCATCTGTAACGCTCGTCGCCCTCAGGGTAAAATCTCCCTGCAGGAGGTGAAGCGTCAACGCCAAACGTCTCTTCGATTTGCTTAACCAGTTCAGCAGTTTCCAGCATAGTCAGGGATTTCAGCCGCTCCAGGATTTCAACGGTTTTGCCAGACATGGGGAACCTCCGATTAATTTGTCTCAGGCATCCTGAGATTGTGCCTGCAAAGCACACCACCCAGAGCAGCCCTGGGAAACCAAATAGGAAAAATTGTCACTTCGCGCAAGTTGGCAAAGCCTTTGCTACACACGCGGGAATTGAACCCGCATTATCTTGAATCCAAACCAAGTGCCTTTATCCATTAGGCGAGTATGTAAGCTTTGCCGGTTAGGGCGCGAAGTGAAATCCTTAAGTCTCTGCCAGTTGCTTCAGAATTAATTTAATTTCCTTCTTGCCGCACTGGCGTTTGATGACCTTGTAAAATTGACTGTACCAATCATCCCAGGCTGGCTCAGAGCCGTCAGTGTTTTTCCGCTTTCTAACTTTTTCTCCTGCCGGCAGGTCTTGGAATCTGATAAAATACCACACTCCATCCAGCTTGCGGTATTGATGGTAGGCGTCTATGACGACTAGATCGTCCGGCTTTTTCGGTGGTTCTGCCGTTGCGCTTGTGGCTGAGCAGAGAATACCCGTTTCGGGGTGAACGTAAAGGCACAATCCCCGCCATCTACCCAACGGATAGGTTAGGTTGCCTTTAGCGTAAGGCACCCCATCAATGAGCACAACATGTCGCTCCACATAACCCCAGACATGGAAAAGAACGTGTCGCCCAGTTACGGTATTGGTATCTAGACGCCGGCACAGTTCGCTGTAAACGTCGTCCCAGGGCTGTCCCACCTTAGAAAGCAGCAGCCGGCGCAAGGGACCCAGATGATCTGAGAAGAGGATGGGCTGCCTTCTCTTTATCAGATAAGGGCGCAGCAATCCATCTTCACTCGCCTCTTCGGTGAGTTTTTGAAGGGCTTTTTTGTAGCCCGTCACCTTTTTAAAACTTATCTTATTCCCCCGCGAACGGGGGCGTTCAATCACAATTTCATTGAGACGGTGTTCGCTCATTCATCGACCTCATTAAGTCGAACTTTGCGCAACTTGAGAAAGCTGTTGAGTATACGTGGGAGTCGTTGGCGTTAGCCTGCGCGAAGCGCATACCCACAAGCCCTTGCGCCCAACAGATTTAGAATCTGTAGCGTGTGCCAGTTCCGCCAGTATGTAAGCTTTCTCGGTTAGGGCGCGAAGTGAAAATTTCAACGAATGGGAATAATGGCTGCCCCGCGTAAGTTTGCCAAGCTGGTCACGTTTTGTATTAGGTGTGTGTATGCTTGGCGTATCGGGGCGCGGGACAGAAAAATTTTATGCGAACATCCAGAAAACCGTCAATTTTTTAGGGAAGTGAAAGTCACTTCGCGCAAGTTGAGAAAGCTGTTTGTTCACACATGGGACTGGAACCCATTAATGTTTGCTTTTCAGGCAAATGCTCTACCAATGAGCTAGTATGTAAGCTTCCTCAGTCAGGGCGCGAAGTGGGACTTCAACTACCTGCCGTTCTGCCCCGCACAAGTCGGCAAAGCTTTTCACGTTTGGCGCTCTATCCATTGAGCTACAGCCGCATTTAGTGCAGCTGGCAGGAATCGAACCTGCAACCTCCCGGTACGAAGCCGATAGTGTGTACGCTTCACCAGTTAGGGCGCGGGGCAGAAAGGATTTTAGATTTCCGATAATTTTGAGGTGAGGTCACTTCGCGCAAGTTCAAAAAGCTTCTACTTTACCTCTGAGCTACCGCCCCGCAAAGTGGGGCGGAAAGGATTTGAACCTTTGACACTTCGATTTCAAGCGAATGATCTTACCAATCAGTATGTACGCTTTTTCAGTCAGGGCGCGAAGTGCGAACCTCAAAAACTGGGAATAATGTTTTGTCCGCGCAAGGCGTGAAAAGCTTTTTGCCACTTCTAGCGTGTCTGCCATTCCACCATGAAAACCGAGGTCTTCAGTGGGACTTGAACCCACAACCTTATCAGGACTAGATTCCTAATGTGTGTATGCTTCTCGTGTCGGGGCGCGGAACGGAATTCTGAATTAGCCGTAGACGGCTTCTGGACGTACAATCAAGTCGCCGCTGGGTCGCCGGTCAAGCACATAAGAATCGAAGCGCTGCCGGCTGACATCAAAATGCTGTGCGAGGCGTTCCTTGATGGCGGCGTCGTTCATCCAGGCTTGTATTCCAAGCTGCTGTTCGGTGACATCATAGGAACGCCCGTCAAATCGAATGTGAACCATGCTGGCACCTCCTTTTTTAATTTTTGATTTTGTTTGATTTTTGATTTGCGGAAGGTCTACCCCAAGATTGAGCGGATTCAGTAAGTTGCCAGCAGGATTCGCCATTGGCAAAGGCTGAAAACTTCTAGCGTAAGAAACTCCGCTCTAAATGATAGACCTTTCTGAGGTGACGGATTTGCTCTGCCACATTGGTGTGTCTGAGCTGTCTAGAACTTTCCTGTTCTAGCTCCGTCTCCGATTGGCTGAAACTAGACTGATGCGGCCAGCTTATCGACTCGGCCTGAGTCAGCTGCCAGCCATGCAGTCTGGTGTATAGTAGGAACATAAGAGTGCCCTCTCTGTTAAAAGACTTATTGATTGACGCCTGTTGAAATTCCCGATTTCTTATTCACTTGTCAAGGTTCAGGTTGGGCCATTCAAAGAGAGGGCTTTACCTCTCCTTTGCTTCCCATGTTTTTATATTACAGATATACTACACATCGGTCAAGGGGGGGAGAAAAAATTTTTTTTCAGGGTGCCGGTGACAGGTGCCCCTTTTGCCAAAGCGATGCCAGCACGCTCGCCTCAGTTTTGGGGGTGCCGGTGGAAACAGTGGGAGGTATAGGAGTTGAACCTATCTAGTATCGGTTAAAAGCCGATTGCATGGCCGCTCTGCCAACCACCCACAAGCATTGGCTCCAAGGGTGGGACTTGAACCCACAACCTCACGGTTAACAGCCGTTTTCTCTGCCATTGAGCTACCTTGGAATAACCCCTTACCCCAGAGTTGTGGCAA
>CAZJNL010000732.1:3179-3490 GCA_964546515.1 uncultured Oscillatoria sp. | reverse complement strand
AATCCTCCCGCCGGTTGCCACCGACAATTTCGCTATCCACAAATGTCTTAATGATATAGTGAACACAGAGTTCTGTCTTGTCTTTTGCTGGCACTTGCAACCGCCAGCGGTAACCGCCCTCGATGGGTGCGCCGCGCTCCTGCTGTTCGTATTTCTCCCATGCCGGTGAGACGCTCTCAATCTGGACATCCACCTTGGCACCCTTCTGGGGCATGGGAACACGCTCCCGCACTTCAATGTCTGCCTCTCGGGACAGATTGTTGGCAATCTCTATGTTTATTTTGTGGTGCATTTCGTTGAAGGCGACGAGA
>CAZJNL010000732.1:0-3169 GCA_964546515.1 uncultured Oscillatoria sp. | reverse complement strand
GAGTTTCTCCGGAACGGACTTCCTCATAAGACGTGTTGCGGGCGACTTTAATGGCTTGCTCAACCCCAAGCCCCAATTCCATCTGTCCTTTTGGTGGGACAGTGGCAATATTCGCAGACAAGATGTAGTCGCCATCGACATAGATATCTGCCGGTCCAGCCAGTAGCGGCGCGGACAGCGGGTTGCGCAGTTGGACGATCCGGAAGACACTGTCATCCTCACGCGGAACGACGACATAGCGCATCTGCACAGTTGTGTTCTTGGCTGTGAGGGCGACAGAGTGAAACTCCCCGTCTGAGGGGACATCCACCCGCCCATCGGCGCTGTAGGCATAGTCAAATGAGCCTGCAGCCTCTCGCACATTAATCCCACCTACAGGAAGTGCTGCCAAAAGACAGTTTTGGGCGTCGGACACAGCCTTTTGCACCACTTCCAGAACGCTGTAACTGACCGCAACTTTCTGGCGCAGGAGGATTTCCAGATACGCTTCATGGCGTTGCTCGACCGACAAAATCCCCCGCTTGTTTGGGTCTGACGCCGCTCCTATGCGCATCAGGCCATAGTTAAGAAAATCGCGGGGAAAATCAATCTCTAAAGTCGTTGCGGCTGCTAGTGTTAAGTTATCCAAGAGCCATATACATATCTTCTCGCCGTAGCGGCTGGGCGAGCAGTTCACCAGGAATTCCACCGTGCGCCCCTGGAATATCCGCCGGATGCGACCGTCTTGGGCTTTCCGCCGCTGCGCAACGTCCAGGTCTGCCATAATTTTGAAGCGCGACACCAGCGGGTTGACAATCTTTTTGGGCAGTCTCAGATATTCCTTAAGCACCCCATCCTTGCGCATCCGAATCGACAGAAATTCTTCTTGTGGCTCGATATGGATCTCCGACACTGCGTCAGTCAGCGCTTGCGCCAGGATTTGGTTCACCGTCTTGACAATCGGAGCCGAATCTGCTTCCGTCAGCGCCCTGTTCAAGTCCATATCGGTATCGAAGTCGTCATCGGCAAACGCCTCGCCGATATCCACATCGTCCAGGGCGTTGGGGTCGAAGGTCAGATCCAGTTCCGCAGTTTTCGCCGCCACTGCCACTCGCTGTTGCACCTGAGCGTCCAAGTATTGGTTGAGCAGCTGTTCGTAGTCTTCTTGGGTGATTACCCGCTTCAGCAGCCCCAGTTTCTGAGGTTGCAACATCCGGTTCAAATCGTCCAGCGCTGTTAGATTGTCCGGCTCGACCATCGCCACCAGCAAGAATGGGGGAGCGGTTTCTAGCTTGGCCAGAGGCAGCAAGCGGTGCCGCCGGCACATATCCACTGAAATCAGCGTCTCAATCAGGAAAGCCACCTGCTCTGCTGAAATTTGCTCCAGTTCCAGATCGATAGCTTCAATGCCGTAGAGAACCTTCAGCTCAAACAGCTGCTGTTTCTTGTACTGGCGCTGTAATTCAGGGGGCACTGGCTTCCCTGTAATCTCCTCCAGAATCGAGGTCAGGGGTTTGCCCGACTTCCGGCTTTTGCTCTGGGCTTGCTGCATCTGGTTGCGATCGACGTAGCCCGCCTGAATCAGTTTGTTGCCGAACGGAGAAAAATTGCCCTGGAGTGTGATTAGAAGCCGCCGCTCTTTCGGTGAAAAGTTGGTCGTCGGCTTCTGTGTAATCTGTTTGATAGCGTCGCTCTCCGATTTTTTAATTATCTTCTGGGGAATACTGGTATCCTCACTGGATAACGGGGCTTCTTTAATGTACGACTCCTCGGCTTTGCCCGACACCTGTTGTGTGGCAGCGAACATTTTCTGCTGCTGCCGGTCGAAATCCTCAAACAGAATCTCGGCACCCACGGGTGGCGGACGCCAGCCGGCTTTTCGGGCCACCGGCTGCTGCCGCCCCAGGCGCAGCGACCGCAACTGCGGCAGCTCGCACCACGCCACCGGCTCAGCGGTAGACAGTTCCAGGCGCACGCCTGACCAGTCCTCACCCGTGCGCTGGCAAATCAGCCCCCGCACGGCAATCGTTGCCGTACTTTCGGCACTGTTGAGCCGGCAGACATAAGCCGGGGTCCAGCGTGCCCCGGGCACAAAATATTCCACAACCAGCCGCGCCGGTTGAGCGGTGGGCGAATCGCCTTGATAGCTCAAGCTGACAGCCGCACTCTTGCGCAGCTCCTCAGGTCTGGCATCCCGGGCACTGGAAGCGCGAGCCTGTTTCTGCTGCAAATCAGCTAGGTGTTCTTTGGCTCGGCGCAGCTGTTCCCGGGTTTCCCGCTTTTCCTGAATGCGGGCGCGGAGGAGTTCGTCGCTGAAGTTGGCCAGTGCGAGGCGGGCGCTCATTGGCGAGGGGGGTGGCGCAATCCAGGCTTCCCAGGCTGGCCTTGACGGCACTTGCAGCTGTTGCAGCACGCTGATTTCATTGTCTATCAGGGCGATCGAGTCTTGAATGCGCCGCACTTCAGCCGCTGCTGCGAGCACTTCCGAATCTAGAGAGGGTGCCGGTGTCTCCTGGCGTTCGGGAACGGCTAGGCCAATGCGAACATCCCCAGCAATGGGAGCGTTTTCCCGCTCGGCTTCAACGCGAACCCGGAGGCTGCTGTCGTCGAGAGCCAGAGGCAGACCGGCTATCTCCACAATTTCCGGCAATTCGCCCCCGGATGCGGGCAACTCGGCAATCCTGGTCACTGTTGCGCCGGCAGCGTAGATTTTTACTGCGTCAATCCTGGAAGCTAGCTGTGTTGCTGTCATAGTTTTGCACCTGTTAGTTAGCGATTGTCAATCTGGGCCCGCTGCAAGCGACCGGAAAAATCCACACAAACAGTTTTCCATTCTGAAAACACGCATCGTTTCTAGGGCACTGGGCACGCCGCTCCTGCGGGGGCGCAACGCTTACGCATCGGGCATGGATGATTCTTCCCCATGCGCTGTGCCCTACCCCATGCCCACTCCTACCCCCCACAAGCCACTTTTGGTCAGCCTTGCGAGCCGCCCCAACGGCTGCAGCGACATCAGCTGCGCCGGAACGGGGAAAGGTGGCGACTTTTTCGCGCCAGTCGGCAGGATTGCGGCTTTCAAGCGTGGCTCCCGACTGGGCCAGCAACCTGTGGCCATCGATGTAATTCAGGCACGTCAGGGGTTCGCTCACCGCACACCTCTCCTGTGGAACGCGCTTCAGATAAACCCAGT
>CAZJNL010000731.1:2832-3496 GCA_964546515.1 uncultured Oscillatoria sp. | reverse complement strand
TAAAAGTTCGCGCCCTCTTGTAGAGACGCGATTTATCGCGTCTAAAAAATCGCGTCTAAAAAATCGATCACTCTTGTAGAGATGCGATTTATCGCGTCTGAGATTTATCGCGTCTAAAAGTTCGCGCCCTCTTGTAGAGACGCGATTTATCGCGTCTCAGAGCGGGGGAGAGAAAAAACCTGCACTTCTCTGGGGCTGTTCCAAAATTGGGATGCTCTTGACGGGATGAAGGCGAAAACGCTCAGCAGGTATCAAGCGCTACATTTCCTGGGCGACCGCCACTAGAAAAATGTTTCCAGCTTGTTTGAGGTTGAAAGCTCTAGAGGACTGCAAAAAAGGCGTGAATTTACTGTTTAACTGCAAGCGAGTGAGGACGGCTTTCACAGTTTTGCCGTATTGCTTGTGAAATTCACTGCCGAGCTTGGAGACGGTGATGTACTTTTCCGAAGATTTTTCGGTTAAGGAATCCACAAGTTTTACCAGTGCTTTCTCCAGTTCTGCTTTTGAGTTAATGGCCATTGAAGGCTGGCCCTGAGTGTTGGCCTCTGTCAGCTGGGGCGAATGATTGCTATCTACCTTGTTGGGAGTGGGAATCTCAAAAAGCGTCACATACATGAGGTCGGATTTCCCGGCGGGTTGATGCACGACAAAATCCGCTGGATTG
>CAZJNL010000731.1:0-2822 GCA_964546515.1 uncultured Oscillatoria sp. | reverse complement strand
ATATCTTTGGCTCTCTTAGTAGGCCAGTGATCGGACACAACTTGAGAGAGGTTCAGCTGGTACTTTTCCTGAAAAATCTGGGAGATTTCAGAAAGCTTAAACCAGGAATTTTGGGTGCGGGTTTTCTCGGCTTTGATCAGGTTTTTTAGCTGGATGATAAGTTCGTCAATGGATGGAATTTCTGGTAGGGGTACGAGGGAGTGGGTCTGTGTTTTGCCAGTTTTGCTGTTTAAGACGGTTATGGTTTCTCCTTGCTTGCGAACCAGGTACACCGTTAATCCGTGAGTCTGCAGGGTGGTGCAAAGATGGAGCAGAACAGTGTCGGAAGAGCAAACTAAGACTTCTTTCGCCGTCGGGTAGTGCACGAAGATGGAGGAGCCAACGGTGGCCATTTTCACGTCAGCGCTGTCTTTTCCCGGGGGTACATGGATCAGTTCGTAGTGTCGCCGGTGGAATTCAGCGTCTTGTTTGCCCATGCTGCGCCAATTGGCAAAGGCAATTTTGATTTGGATGGGATAGGTGCAGATTCCAGCCAGAAATTTTTCGGTTTTGACATCGAGCTGCAAGTTCTCGGCGTCTAGCAGCAGAATGGCAACCGGCTCGCCGGCGCTTGCAGAGTACCCATTTTGCGGGACTTCGGGCGTCAGGGTGCCGGCGGGCTGAGCAAGCATCTTATAATTGAGTTGGCTGTTCCACGAGGTTTCTATTTCTTCCTGAGTCACTTGACGCAGTTTATCTGTTAAGCGCTCGAACTCTTCAGATACGAAGAAACTCGGCTGAAGAAAAGATTGCAGGATTTTTAGGACTTTCCGAATTAAAGCATCTCTGTCTTGACAGTGGCTGAGTTCTTCTGCTATCCTAGCTCTTAGTTTAGATTGAAAAGTGCCGCTCTGCCAGGAATAGTTCCTGACCTTTTCTTTCAGCCATTCTGGATGTTGCTGGCGGGTGGAAAGAATGGCTTGGCAGACAGAGCGGCTAATTGAGTGGAGATTGGCAGAACCGTTCGCGGGCGTCCGAATAAGGCGATCTGGCATAGCGTACAGCATGAGAGGGTCTCTGTAGCCCATCATAAAAGATGATGATTCACAAATGCCAATAGCAGCAGCATGCAAAGGGCTTGCGGATCTGCCACCGGTTTGTGTTGCGCTCGGAGCGCAGGCAGGATGCTAATACCACAAAAGGGGCGCACTGGCAGACCGGATCAGCAATTTTTAACATTTCTTAACCTTTCTTAACAAGAAGAGGGGGGTGAGGGAGGGGCGTACCTTGCCGCCTCCTCTCAGGCGAGCGCCACTTGATAGCCCTTGCCTTTTTTCTGCACCTTGAAAGCGCTGCAGGACTGCAAAAATTCGGGGAATTTACTGCCTAACTGCAATTGCTTCATTGTTTTGATAAGGGGCTGACCGTATTCCTTTTGAAATTCCCAGGCTAGATTTGAAAGAGAAATATAGTTGCCTGTAGATTCAGCGGATAAGGAGCTGACAATTGTTAGCAGCGCCTGTTCCAGTTCCTCTCGCGTGCTAATTTCAGATGAAGGCGATGTGGGGACAGACACTGTATAATGGGTGCTATTCTGAGCGAGTGATATCGCAGTACAGGACTTTAATAATTTAGTCAAATTACCGCCCAGCTTTAATCTTTTGACGATGGAATTCCCCGTTTCGCCGCACAGTTGGCGCAGCTCAGCGCTGAGAGTGCCCACAGTAACTTCTTCCAGCGGATTGTCGAGTTGCAGGGACTCAATAATTTCGAGAAGCGCCCGCTCCAATTCTTCCTTGGAGTTAATAGTCATTGTGGGGAGCGATGGGGTGGCTGCAGAAACCTTCAATTCCACATCCGCTTTCTCAGGAGCGGGTGGTGCTGGTTCCTCTTCGGGCGCAGGCGCGAGTGATGTTGCATCTGGAACACTCGCCGGCGAGTCATTCGATCGGCTGGCGTTCAGCGTCAGGTTGCGCCGCTCTTGGAAAAGCGCGGAAATAGCAGAAAATTGCGCTATCCGCTCGGTGAGCGAGTTATGTTCCGCCTGGATGAGTTCCTCAACTTGCTTAACAAATCCTTCAAAAGAAGGAATTTCCGCTTCCACTGTCAGGGAATAGTGTTTCAGCTCACCGCTGCGGCGATTTTCTCCCGTCAGGGTTTTATTTTTAGTGCGATCGCGATAGACTGTCAGTCCCAAGTTTTGCAAGTGAGTGCAGAGGTGGTTTAACAGCCCATCTGAAGAACAAACAAAAACCTTTTTGATATTGGGGTACTGCAAGAAAATAGAGGAGCCGACAGCTCTCATTTTGGCGTCGGCACTATTCTTGCCCTCCGGCACATGAACGAGCTGATATCCGCGCTCGTGAAGTTCCGCATCCAACTTGCCCAAGCTCTGGTTTCTCCAGTTGGCAAAGGCAATCTTCACTTGCAAAGGAGAGGCGCACAGACTGGCGAGGAATTTTTCTGTTTTGATGTCGAGTTTCAGGTTTTCTGCATCTAGCAGCAAAATGGCGATTCCCGGCGCAGAGGGCGCGGACGCTTCTGGAATACTGAGCGCCGGCGCAGGTTCAGAGTGTCCGTTGCTATCAAACTCTACCGGCTCACTGTGGGCAGTGAGAAGCGCTTGGGTTGAGGTTGGATCGAGGAATTGCTTGCCACAAGCTTTGCACTTATAGCGCTGCTGGCCATTCGGGCGGCCATTTTTGCAGAGTTCAGGGGACTCACATTTGGGACATTTCATATCTGCAATTATCTCAACTGAACTGGGACTTGCGCAAAAACCGGGTTTTTCGCTGTCGAAAAGGCCACTGCATGACTCGCGGGGAATTTGGCTTCTTGCGGGG
>CAZJNL010000730.1:0-3503 GCA_964546515.1 uncultured Oscillatoria sp. | reverse complement strand
AAAACGACAAGCGTTGGTTGAGCGATTGCAGCCACTGCCGGTTTGTAGTCCTTTCGCCAAAACCCAGCCAGGAAAGAAAAAACAGCATGCCGGCTGGCTGGATTTGTCGCTCCGGCTTCCAGAGTGTCCAGCCACTCAGCATCAACCGAATTGGCATCACCAAACAGCTGTTTGGTGGAAAACGATTGCAGAAACTGACGGCTGCGGGCGTAGCGGTAAAAAGCGCTGCCAGCGGGGGAATCTAACAGATTCCAAGTCAATTTTTGCTGCCAAGCCGGCATAGGTTTGGTCATAATTGCCCAAGCGGGCGGGCCAGACAGCACCAGCCCGCGAATCAAATTTGGCTGCAATTTCGCCAATTCAATCGCCACCGGCAGCAGCGCCCCTTGCACCACAACAACCGCCGGTTTTTGCACCACCGTCTGCAAAAAGTGCTGCAACTGATCAGCCCAATCTGCCGGCATGTAAGCCGCACGGGGCATGTCACTTTCCCCACATCCGAGTAAATCCGGATTGTAAATCGGATTCCGGCGACCGGTTTGATACCACTCTTTGCAGAATCGGTGCCAAAAACGGCGCGACAGCCCCACACCAATCGGGTGTATCAGCAGCAGGGGGAGGCTGCTGCCGGCATCTGAATGTGCCGGTGTGTGGAGTTCGTAGGAAGCGCGGTAATCCCGCCAAGTGTAAAACAGTGTTTGCGGGAGAGATTCGGTTCCCCCCTCAGTTAGGGATGGGCTTGCTGCAGTAGATTTTGCTTGCATATTTGCTGAGAATGTTTTTGCGGCTGTAGTAATTGTGCCAAATCCGCCCGGATATTGCAACGCGCCAGGGGAACAGACTTGTAGCGTTCCACCGGAACCCACCCTACTGGCAGCACCTGTAAAGTTCTAGACAGTTTTTTTAGTAAAAATGGAAAGCAAAACCGGCCCGAGCAGATTGTAATGCCCCGCGCAATCCAATCCCGCTTGTACGCCTAGCTGTTCCCGCACCTGAGGGCTGTATAATCTAATTCCACCTGGTGTAATATTCAGAGAATGCGGAGTGGTTTGCCACCAAAATGCGTAATCGACTAAGTAAAAGCGCCCGCCCGTAACTAGCACCCTGCTGACTTCAGAAAATACCTGTTCTGGTTTCGGGTAGTGCAGGAAACTGATGGTGTTAAAAACCGCATCAAACTGCTCACCGACAAAAGGAAGTGACTCAGCATTACCCTGCAGGTAGATGAGACGGGGGCGAACGCGATCCGGCTTGCGCCGGCGTGCCTGACGGATCATCTCAGCAGAAAAATCTAAACCCGTTCCTTGCAGATTTGGGAACTCGGTGGCGAGGCGAGTCAGCAGGCGTCCGGTGCCGCATCCGATGTCGAGTACATTCGGCAAGTCTTGCAAATCCACATATTCTAGCAGCCGCTGGTGAATAGCTTGATAGAATACTGAGGTAAACACCCAGTCGTAGTTGGGTGCCCAACGGTCGAATAATTGCTGTTTGCTGTTTAGAGCATTAGGTTTCATCATAATATACCATTTCGGTGTAAAATTATCAGAGGTTATAGTGGGCTTCACCACTATTGAAACGAGGCAGACGAGGCAGACGAGGCAGACGAGGCGGAGCGAGGCTCCTCTCGTTCCCAGGCGGTAGCCGCAGGCTTCGCGTAAGGGTGCCTGGGAACGAGGGTATTTTCGCCCGCGCCCTGGGAACGAGGGGACGAGGGGATTTAACGAGGGGATTTATTCCCCGCCGGCGTTACTTGCGCGACAAAGCCGCATTGTAAACCTTTTCATTCGCCTCAGCCGACTTAAATAAGTCTACCACAGGATTGGGGTAATCAACACCAATTCGCACCTCGAAACGCTGCTGATCCACCGGCAATAATTTCCAGGGTTCGTGAACTTTGCCAGCCGGCACCTTTGCCAGTTCGGGAAGCCAGTGTTTGACGTATTCGCCCTGGGGGTCGTAATCTTTGGATTGCTTGAGGATGTTGAAGAAGCGGAAGCCCCGCGCGTCATTGCCCACACCGGCAGTGTAGTTCCAGTTGCCCCAATTGCTGCAAACATCATAGTCAATCAGCAGAGACTCAAACCACTCAGCCCCCATTTGCCAGTTGATGCCTAAGTTCTTAGTCAGGAAACTGGCGACATTTTGCCGGCCTCGATTGGACATAAAGCCGGTGGCTGCCAGTTCGCGCATATTAGCATCAACCAAAGGGAAGCCGGTTTTCCCCTCTTTCCAGAGCGCGAATCGCTGCCAGTCTTCTTGCCAGGGAATCGGCACCCCCTGTAAACCTGACAGGTGAAAGATGCGGTTCCCGTGCTTGGCGCAGATAAAGCGGAAATAATCCCGCCACAGCAACTCGAAGATTAGCCAGTATGTGGAATCGTTTTTAACCCGCTGTTCTTCGTATTTTTGGACTTGCTCGCAGATATAGCGCGGCGACAGGCAACCCAGTGCCAGCCACGGCGAAAATTTGGAGGAGTAATCCGCGCCGAGCAGGCCATTTCTGGTGTCTTTATAAACCCTCAGCCGGTCTTGTTTCCAGAAGTATTGCTCGACTCTTTCCAGTCCAGCCGTTTCCCCGCCTTTGAATTGTAACACGGCTCGCTTGTCGGGCGCGGGTGGCTGAAGTCCGAAATCTGCCAGTTGGGGGAGGGTGCCGGTTTCAACTTCGGGCAGGGGTGGGAGACGTTTGGGGGTTGGGAAAGTTGGAGCGACCTGTGAGGATTGCTCAACTCGCTTGCGAAAGTTGGTGAATACTTCCGGGATATTGCTGATGTCGAAAGGCAAATTGTCTGGATGGTAGAGGGTGTGACCCCAGAAAGATTTGAGCGCCACCCCCAGCGGTTTCAGCGCTTTGCTGAGAGCCTTTTCTACCGCCAACTCTTCTGAGGTGACTTCCTCATGGTAATAGACAGCTGAGACGTTCAATTCTTTGGCAAGCTGTGGTATAATGGCTTCTGGCCGGCCTTGGCGAATGACCAGATCGCTCCCCAGTTTTTGCAGGGATTGGCGCAGGTCAGCAACACTTTCCAGCAAGAATTGGGCGCGAAAGTTGCCGGTTTTGGGGAAACCAAAGGAGGTTTGGCCAAATTGCCTGGGGTCAAAGCAGTAAAGCGGGATTATTTGGGCTTTTGCTTTGAGCGCTTCGTGGAGCGGCTCGTGGTCGTGGAGCCGCAGGTCATTGCGATACCAGAGGATAATTCGCTTGGCAGTCACGGCGGATTGTTCGAGTTAATGGGTTTTTCTGGCATCCCCAGGACGTTGGAGCTGCAGCAGTTTTTACACTTATTACATTTTGCCACAAACCGGAGCCGGTGTCATCGGGTTTGCCCTGGAAAACTGAGAAAATGAAAATTGAGAAACCCGGTTTCTTTAAGAAACCGGGTTTCTGGATTTTGGGGTTTCTGGATTTTGTTGCTGGATGTTCGGTTGCCGGTCAAGTATCCAGGGGGTCGCAGCGAATCTCGATGATAAAACCATCGGGGTCGTAGACGTAGATTCCCCGT
>CAZJNL010000729.1:122-3507 GCA_964546515.1 uncultured Oscillatoria sp. | reverse complement strand
ATACTCCAGATTGTCTCTGGTGCTAGATTCCGCAATGATTTTGCTGGCAATTTCCAGCCCCTGTTCCGCAAACAGGCTTTTGATTCCCTCCCGGACTTTTACCGTTGCTGTCGCTGTCGTCAGCGCCATTAGAGGAATGGGCAATTCCAGTTCTTGATACAGCTCCCGGATGAATTTGGGGATATAATAGTAATCCGGTCGGAAATCGTGCCCCCACTCACTGATGCAGTGAGCTTCGTCAATTGCCCACAGTGCCGGTGGGCGCTCCTCTAGCAATGTCCGGATGCTGCGCGACCTCAATTGCTCTGGACTGATATAGAGCAATCCCTTTGAGCCTCCCCGCAGTTGCTGCAACCGATCCGATCGCTCCTTCACCGGCAAATTGCCATTGATAAACGTGGAGAAGCCGATCCCTTTCTCTTCCAAGTCCGCCACCTGATCCGCCATCAGCGCTTGCAGGGGAGAAATCACCACAGTCAGAGCGCCCTGTCTTTCAAACAGCATCAAAGCGGGAATCTGGTAGCACAGGGATTTTCCCCCTCCTGTTGCCATGATAACCAAAGGCCGGTCGCCGCCCAAAATGCCCTGTACCGCTTCTTCCTGTTTGCCCCTCAATTTCTCAATGCCAAACCGTTCCAGGTAAGCGTGATACTCGGGAAGATGTCCCACTGCGCCCCAGATTTCCTGAAATGCCGGCAGGTGGGTGAGCCAGCGGGAGAAGTTTCTGCCCTCTTGCCAATCCTCTGGCAAAATGGTATTATTGAGATAGCGCTCAAAGTTCCAGGCAATCAGAGCCGCCACACACAGGCGGCTGTCAAAATCCCTGCCGGCTGCACTTTCCCAGAATCTTTCCAGGTAAGCCCTGTCAAAACCGGCAAGCGCCTCTTCTGGAAGTTCCCCCAACTCGGGAGCTTTTTTCACCTCCGCTCCCAAAAGCCTGAAAAATTGCCGGTACGCCCTGTCCGCTTCCGAAGTCCCGCAAGTCAGCAGCCAGCTGTAGGTTTGCCGCAGTGCTTTGGGCTTCTGTTGCAATTCCCCTACAAGCCGGTGCAGCAGCCGCCTCGTTTCCCGAGCGTCTTCCAAAGGATTGTTGCCGTCGCTCTTACTTTGCTTATACTCTTTTTTCAGTTTGTGCGACAGCTCCAGAGGAAAGGCCAAAATTGACAGTTCCAGCGTGTCAATCACCAGCCAGGGATGCAATTCCCCTTTTTTCTTGATAAGATAATCATAGTCGAACCGCCGGAAATTGTGCCCGCATACCGACAGCCCGCTCTGCTTCAATTCATGCAGCCGGTGGTACGCCGACTCTAAATCTTCTTGACAAATCTCTCCCCCTGTGCTGCTTTCCCACCCCAGACTATATATATGTCCCTCATAAGTGACTTCTAAATCCAGATACAAATAAGCTGAATCCAGTTTTGTTTCGACAGAGGCGCTGCTCTCTGGGGGAATTTCCTCCGCCGGCTGTACCTGCGCTTCTATCTCAACTTCCTGCTGCCAAGCGCACTCGAAAGTATCTGACTGCTTCCCTAAAACCTTGACTGTCCTGATGGAGGAGATTCCTAAGCCAATTATCTCCTGTCGGATGAAGTCAACCAGAGTTTGTTGCTCTGGAGTGCCGGCTGACTCCAGCACCACTTTCAGGCCATCTTGCTTCAGGGAAACTTTGGCAGTGATGCCTTTGGGTTGAAGGGAGCGTTCCAGCAGGCCGGCGAGCGCCTGTGCGTCAACCTGCCTAGCTTTTCTCTGAAAATTGTCCTCAGCCATAACCCAAAATCCCTGAACGCGAACACTCTGAACGTAGCACTTTCTTGAGAATAGCGCCCGCCGCACCTTTGCGCAATCCCCCCGGTGTAAATAAATGTAAAATTTTCTCTGGGGTGCCACATCACCGGCTCTGGGATTTTTTGTGCGTTCGCCCCAGTCGCCGAAAGAGTCGGGGTAGTTTATAGAGACTGCCCCATGCGATGATGCCCTGACTCAGATATAGCAGTAGCCACTTAGGTTAGGACGTAGGACAGGCGTCTCGCCTGTCCCTTAGGTTAGGACGTAGGACAGGCGTCTCGCCTGTCCCTTTAGCTGCTAGCAAGTGATGCCTTGTCCTAAACTGACTGTCTATTGCTATATTATGGCTATTCAACCCGACAGGATATCAGCTTGTGCGGGAGTTCTCGCCGGCTTGCGGTTTGACAAAGACTTAATTCGCCCACTGTTCAGGAACGAAACTATGCGCGAGTCTGTAATCTTTCAAGAAATCTAAGGGAGAAGAACGCCAAGAAGGGATCAAACAAGGAGAGGTGGCAAAAGCTCGTGCGCCAGCTCAACCGGCGGCTGGGTGCCGTTGAGCCACAATCCCTAGACAGGATTCGGGACTTATCCCTCCCTGAGGGAATTGCAGGGGCAACCCCCCGCGGTTGCCCAGCGCTGCTCGATTTCTCACAAGTCTCCGATTTAACCGCCTGGGAATGACCGGCACCAGCAATAGCCCTATCCCCCCTCACCCCCAGCGCTGGGGGTGAGCTTCCCACCGGCTGCAGGGGCAGCAGGGGCGGTATCATAAAAAAGATGTTAACTTCTGTGAAGAGCCTTGACTGCAACTGTCCCACCGGCAAAAAGCGGGCTGACACAAAACCCGCCCCAAAACAAATCCTGGCACGCGCTCACCCCTCTGTGGCAAGGGGGAGAAGAAATCGTGCAGCGGGGATTGCCGCACAGCCAGCTTTCCCCAGCATGGCAAATCCTCCTCCTGGGAGATGGCTCCCCCACCCGCCACCTGAAACTACTCACCGGCGAACCTACAGAAGTCGATGTCATCGACATGTCACCGGTAGGCATGGATTCCGACAGTGCGCCCGATCTAATTGAGCTCGTACCCGGACCGAGACTGCGCCGACAAGTGTGGCTGCGCAAAGCTTCAGGACAGCGTTTAGCCTACGCCACCTCTTGGTGGGAAGCGAGCCACGTTGATGAATATTTGCAAAATAAATCTATCCCAATTTGGGCGAGTCTGGCGAACCTGCGCACAGAATTATATCGCGACGTGCAAGGAATTCACTACGGCAACTCCCCCGCCTTAGAAGAAGCATTTGGCTATAAAGGGCCATTTTGGGGCCGGCATTACCTGTTCTGGCACCACAAAAAGCCCCTCACAGTGATTTACGAGGTGTTCTCCCCCTACTTAACCAAATACCTCGGGCCGGTGCAGCAATAAGAATAATGGGCCAAGATATCTTTTGTAGAGACGCGATTTATCGCCTCTCCCACATCTTGCTGGCGTCTCTCACCTCTTGTAGAGACGCGATTTATCGCCTCTCCCACATCTTGCTGGCGTCTTGCTGGCGTCTCTCACCTCTTGTAGAGACGCGATTTATCGCCTCTCCCACAT
>CAZJNL010000728.1:0-3511 GCA_964546515.1 uncultured Oscillatoria sp. | reverse complement strand
TAACCCGAACCCTTGAATCAGAAACCCGGTTTCTTAGCCCCCTAAAACCGGGTTTCTGGGGCGTACTTCATCCAACTGAAAACCGCTATAAATAGAAACAAACCATCATCCCCCTACAAAACCGGCAAGCCCCGCATGATCCACCCCGACACAGAACTCCGCTTCATCGACGATCGCATCGGTTTCGGCGTATTCGCCACCGCGCCCATCCCCAAAGGCACCATAGTCTGGGCAAAAGACCCCTTGGATCAATACCTCCCCCCAGAAACCGTAGACGCCCTCCCAGCCAATGTCCGGGAGCGAGCCCTCACCCACATGTTCCGCGACGCCGGCGGACGATACGTCCTTTGCTGGGATCTCGCCCGGTACATCAACCACAGCTTCTTCCCCACCTGCACAATCACCCACTGGCAATTCGACATCGCCATCACCGACATCAATCCCGGCGAGCAGCTCACAGAGGATTACGGCACCCTCAACATCATCGAGCCGTTCGAGCCGTTTCACGAGCCCGGTTCCGACAGACGTACCGTCACTCCCTCCGACCTCAAATACCACTACCACCAATGGGACGCAGTATTAGCCGCCACCCTTCCCCTCACCATTTCCGCGCCCCAACCCCTCCTCAACCTTGTGCCCAAAGACATCTGGAACATTGTGCGCGACATCTGTGACGGCAAAAGACCCATGCCCTCCTTCGCCTCCTGTCACTTCCCCGGATAACACCAATTTTAGATGCAAGGATTTTCGATTTTGGATTGAAAGGTGCTCTTGGCGCACTGCGGGAAGCAGGTGGCGCATCTGTGGCGGTTCAAAAAAACCACCAGACTGCACCGGCAGCCCCGTCAAAAAGGGCATTTTTTGTGGTCAGCTATCCTCCTGTGACGTATAATGATAAAAAATATAGACATCAAGCCTGCCATGCAAACAAAGCTGACCTTACGTCTAGACGACCTGCTCGTCAAAAAAGCCAAAGAATGGGCAAAAAACTCATCTAATTTCCCTTTCCGAAGCGGTAGCTGATTTCTTTGAACATTTGCCCGAAACCAACCGCCCCGTTCAGTTGAGTGGGTGGACTCAAAGTCTAGTCGGAGTCCTAAAACACGATTCAGAAATTGCCGAAACTGGAGCAGCCGGGGAAGACTATATCAACTACCTTCAGGAAAAATATAAATGAAGCGAGTGCTATTTGCTACCGGTGTCTCATCAAAAAGCGTTCGCTATTTGCTATAAGAAAATCAGAGAACCGGTCTTACCGGATTCAGCCTTAGAGGCAGACTCGAAAAATAAAAGGCTTACTTGTCACCGGCACCCCCCAACTCCCACCTGCCGGCCACCTAACCTTTCAAAAAAGACCTTATATGCGCACACCTATTCCCACACTACCACCCTAACACAAACCCCCAAAAATCTCCAGATTTTGCCCAAAAATTCTGTCACACAAAACTGGCACATACCCTCTTCCTTGGCCCTCCTTCACGGCGGCGGTTCTCATATCAGTGCGGTACATTTTTCGCTTCCGCACGGGGAGGGGAGACGCGATAAATCGCGTCTCTACAAGAGAAAATATATGTGAGCTATCTCGTTTTAGACAAGCATCCATTTGTCAACCCTCTTCCTTGGCGTCCTTGGCGGTTCAAAAAAAACCCCCCAATCAGCCAAAAGCCAACTGGGGGAAACCCTCTTGTAGAGACGCGATAAATCGCGTCTCCACCCTTAAATCGAGAAGCGATAAATCACCTCCCCACAATCACAAACTACGAGCGCTTATAAGGCACCACATCCTCGCCAAAATAGCGAGTGTACTCAGCACCATCCACCAGCGCCGCAACAGCAGCCGACAGACCTTGCTCAGCCATCAACCGCAGAGACTGATTAACCTCCACAGTTGCCGGTGTGCGCCCCAGCAAATGCCGACACAGCACCTCAGCCGCCTTAGCAGCCGGGAAAGGCTTGACAAAACGCTCGTGATATGCATCCGAACTCGCCAGCTGACGGACAAACTCCCGCACCGAGATATCACCGGCACGCAACTTCGCCTCCAAATCCGCCGCTTCAGACACATCGGCAGCATCCATCACCTGCAGGTTTATCGCCCGAATCGCCGCATTCATCTCAGCCGCACCCGAATTCCGACTCACCCGGTAAATCCGCGCCACCTTGCTGACAGCCGGTTTGGCCACACCGGCAGAAACCGACCGGCCCACACCAACCAAATCAACCTTGCTCGCCGGCACAGACGCCAACTTGTCAGCCATCAGAGGCATCTTAGCCACATCCATGCCAGTATCCACCGGCTCAAAGCTAGGCACCACCAGCTCATCATTCTGCTTAGTCAGCTGGTTGTACAACTTCTCAGTATTCGGGAAATTAGCAGCCGGCAGAGTCGGGAAGCGGCGGTAGGGCACCACATCCTCCCCAAAAGTCTGCAAATACTCCATACTGCTCACCATCGCGCCAATAAAGCCGCGAATCCCCTGCGAAGCCAGAATCTCATTGTACTTGCGAATTTCCGCCTGATTCAGCGGTGCGCGTCCCAAGAAGTGCTTAGTGCCCAGCTCAATCACCTTAGTATTCGGATAAGGCGCGTAGAACTCCTTCACATAAAGGCTAGAGGTGCCCAAGCCCTCAATAAACTCCTTGACCGTAATCTCCCCATTCCGCAGCTTGCTTTCCAAACTGCTGAACTCATTCTTAATGATATAGGGGTTCAAATCCCGCTCAAAGATTTGCCGGTAGGCAGCCTGAATCAGATTCTGCACCGCCACCTTATCCGCCAGACCCGTCAGCTTAAACACCTTGGTTTGCTCGCGACGCTTCTGCACGCCTTGGCTGATGCGGGCTTCCACATCAGGCACAGCCCTTTCGGGAACCGCACCCAGCTCAATAAACCGAGGCGTTTCCGGCACTTCCACCTTGGCACCCTTGTCCCCAATAGTGCCAACCCGCAGCGAGCGCAGGGCCAAACCGCCCGGAGTCAGGTAGCGCTCGTAAGGAACCGTATCCTCCCCAAACGACTCCTCGTACTCCTTGCTGTCGATAATCGCATCCACCAGAGCGTAGAAACCCTTCTTGGCGCAGATATCGAAATAAGCGTTCATTTCCTGACGCCCGTAGGTGGGGCGACCGAGGAGCCGGCGGTGGATGTACTCAACCGCCTTACAAACGTACAGCGAAGTCCAGTACATGTTGCGGAACACATCCGACTTAGCCAAAATGCGGATAAACTCCCGCATTGTGATTTCGCCGTTTTCCAGCTTAATTTCCGCCACCTTCTGGCGCTGGCCATCATAGACATCGCGCCCGAACACTTGCAGGTAAGCCGCGCGAATCACAGCTTGTGCCGAGCTTTCCGAGAACTTGACGCTCACGCCTTGCACCGGCGTCACAGTACGCTTGCCATACTTCGCCTGACCGCTGGGAATCTGGTCGAGCTTGAACACCTTGGGCCCCAGAGATCCAGGAGCCTTGCCCCGCGCGTCCGGGTTGCTCAGCTGGTTCTCAATACCGG
>CAZJNL010000727.1:0-3511 GCA_964546515.1 uncultured Oscillatoria sp. | reverse complement strand
AGCCAGGATATCCTTATTCAACATCCGGATGCAGCCGTGGGAAGCGGCGTATCCCACCGATTCCTCATTAGGGGTGCCGTGAAACCCAATCACATTCACTCCGTCAGTCCAAAAACCGATCCACCTAGTTCCTAGGGGATTGTCCGGTCCGGGCTCGATCACCTCTCCTGTCCGGAAATTCTGCCAAGAGGGATTTTCGATCTTTTGCAGCACTTTAAAGGTGCCGGTAGGGGTTTCCCAACCGGCCTTCCCGACAGCAATCGGGTAACTAGCTTCCACCCGGTTGTCCCAGTAGACATAGACGCGGCGCTCACTCAACCGGATCACCAAACGACGAGTGTCGGGAGTGGGACTGGCGGGTGGGGCTGGGGCCTCACCGGGAAGAAAATTAGAAGGTTCCCCAATCGGAGGCACGGCATTTTCCTGAATCTGAGGGTTGGCCCCTCCCGGAGTTACCGCTTGAGGAGTAGGATCTGAGGCAGCCGCCTGCCTCTGAACCGAAAGCAGTAGAATTGCTGCGCACAGAAGCATTAAGCTTGGACGCGATTCCCCTCTCACCATTGCTGTCTTCTCTCTATCCCTAGCCAATGACTTGTACAGATATACTGTCTGGAGTTCACAAAAGCAGTAGTTGCTTGGTTAAATTTTAATATCATGTCCAGTTGATTAACCGCAATTAGCAGACCGGCCTCTTGGGATTAGGAATGCCCAATGCCCACTCCCCAGTGCCCAGTGCCCCGACTCAGAGATATTCTGGGTATTCAACCTGACTTGATATAACGCATGTCCCTCTGTTTGGGAATTTTACCTAGAAGTTGTCCGATCTCAACCGGCGTCTTTCTCTCAAAGCTATACAGGATGCTGCTTTTAACAGTCAGATTGCAGATGTTTATCAGTCAAGCCGGGGAAGTTTGCAATATTTTAAAGGAGTGTTAAGGTTTTTCACGCACAAATGGGTACATTATAGTCAGTGCGTCAAGCTCGCCCTACTGGCGAGTGGAGTCGTCCGGACTCTGAAAAAGCCAGCTGGCAACACCCGCACTGCCACCCGCAAGCTATATCTGCACGGTAGATAACCTGAAATCAGGGACTGTTAGGATTTGAGAAAAGCTCTGGCTCTATCAACGCCGAGCCGCCCTAGAATAAGAAGAACGCGATAGCGGGACACAACGCTTGCGAGCGTTGGGTCTGTTGGCCACAGTATTCTCCAAGGGAGGAGGTTGTAATGCCCAATCAGGGAATGAAAATATTGACAGGTACGACAGTGACACTGTTACTCTCTGCAGTAGCAGTGGGGCCGGCGATGGCTGGCCCATCTGCTGAAGTCGCTCAGCGACAGCAGGTCTCCCAGATGAATGCGACTAACATTATCAGAGGCACCATCAGAAGTATTGTCGGCGAGGTGGTAAAAGTTCAAGAAGCAAACGGCAATGTCAGAGAGCTGCGGCTCTCGAAGCGAGACCAAGGAATCCTGGGGCTGGTGTCCGGAATGGACATTGTCGCCCAGGTGGCCAGCGGGCGTGTGCTTAATATCGCTATGGCTACGGCTGCCTCTTCACAAATGGCGAGTTCTACCCGATCTACCAGCACAAATTCTGGGAGTAGCACAAGTTCTGGCAGTCGCACAAATTCTACGACAACTATAACTCGTCCGGGGACATCATCGACTCCCAGTATGACCAATACCACTCGTCCGGTCATGCAACCACCAGTACAGCCCGCTCCTGTGGTGCGACCGATGACTCCTGCTCCGGCGGTACGGCCAATGCCCGCACCGGCGGCACAACCAATGCCCGCACCGGCGGTACCACAGGTCATTCCTGCGCCTCCAACTCGCCCTTCCGTCACTGTGCCGCGTGCCACGCCGGCGGAGGCGGCGCCGGTGAGAGCGCTTTGGTAAATAAAACAGCACCTTGGCGCAATTAAGTCAAGCCTCTTTCACAGAAAAATGCCGTCCTCCGGGACGGCATCCTTATTGGAGGGTTTTGGGCAAATTTGCCCGGCGTCCCACAGCCCGCAGCGCCACTGCCGGTGCAGCGACTGCCGCCATAAAAAATCCGCTTATTTACTAAGTTAAAAGCCGGCGCGGCGGGCTGGCTCGTGTTTGGGCCGGCGCGGCGACAACAGAGCGCCAGACTGCCCCAAATGCTGCTTAAAAAATTCCAGCGTGCGGCTGTTGGCCAACTGAGCCACCTCCTCGCTATACGGCTGTCCGCCGACACGGGCAAAAGCGTGGTCAGCACCCGGATAGCTGTAAACCGTCACCAGCTGGTTGCCACTCAACTCCGCCCTGATAGCGGCTTGGGTTTCGGGCGGGACAAACCGGTCATTCTCCGCAATGTGCAGCATCAGCGGCTTTTTAATATTGCCTGCTTCCGCGAGATTGTTTTCAATGGCGACACCGTAATAGCTGACATTGCAGTCAACATCGGAGCGAGTGGCCATCAAATAAGCCAGCTTCCCGCCCAGACAAAACCCAACCGTACCAACCTTGCCGGTGCAGCTGGGCATCTCCCTGAGGGCGTTGAGCGTTGCGATTAAGTCCTCAACGCCGTTGTCCTCATCAAAACCTTGATAAAGCTCAATCGCCCTGTTCCACTCCGCCTCAGTTTGATCAGTTAGCTCGACATTGGGTTCTTGACGCCAGAACAGATCCGGCACAATCGCCACATACCCCGCCTCGGCGTAAGAGTCAGCAATTTTGCGCATGACTTCATTGATGCCGAAAACTTCCTGGATGACGAGGACACCGGCACCCTGACCGGCAGCCGGTATGGCCAGATAGGCGCTGAAGCTGCCGCCGTCCGCAGATGCGACCGCAATCTTTTTATTGACCACGAATCCCTCTCAAAAAGGATTTGACATTTTATATTTTGGGCAAACAGAGAGAACTTCAGCCCGCATTCTCCCACCGCGCCCAGCCCTCTGCGGGGCGGGGGAACTCCCCCACTCCCACCGGCTGTTGAAATCACTCCGCCATAATGGAATTGTGGAGGTGAACCCAATTTTATCGCATTGCTGCCATGCAAACCGGGCGCTTTTTCATACTGCTGGCGCTGCTTTTCGCCACCGCCGGCTGCACAAACCCACAGCCAAACAATCCTGCCGGCGCATCCTTAAGTCCCTCACCGGCAACCGCTGCAGCATCGCCCAACCAACAGCTGCGCACCTAACCCCTCTCACCCCAGCCCATCGGCATCACCCTGGAAAGCTTGCCCAAAGCCTACCACAGCAGTACAAGCCAGAAGCGGCACGCACAAGGGAGAAACGTAGCATAAGTTGAGCGATAAGTCAAGCCCCTGGCTGTAAAATTTTTCGGTGATTCGAGGAAGAATTGAGGTCTGCCTGAGTCCCGTCTGCCGCGCTGAAGATGGCCCCCTCCAGGATGGCTCCCTCCAGATTGGCTCTCGTCAAATCTGCCTTTCGCAAATCCGCACCCTTGAGGTTGGCTCCTCTGAGGTCAGCTTTGGTCAAATCGGCCCCCCGGAGATCGGCTTGACTCAGGCAAGCC
>CAZJNL010000726.1:0-3514 GCA_964546515.1 uncultured Oscillatoria sp. | reverse complement strand
GCCCTCCTGGTGATAAGCACCGGCACCATCGTTTGGAACAACATCACCCAAGACCTCACCCAGTATGGCGGACTTTGGTCGCGCCGGCCCATATCCGGACTTTCATATATCGTCGGCGCTGCAGGCTTGATCGCTGTGCCCCCTCTCGGCGGCTTCTGGGCGTTGCTGCAAATGGCCGCTAGCCTGTGGGCCACCCACCCCTGGCTGGTGGCAGTCTTGCTCCTGGTTAACGCCTTAACCGCCTTCAGCGTCACCCGCGAATTTGGCCTGATTTTTGCCGGTAAACCCAAGCAAATGACCGAGCGCTCCCCCGAAGTCCACTGGCCAATGGCCTTTCCGATGGTCGTTTTAGCCGGCTTTACCCTGCACGTTCCGCTGCTGCTGCTGCAGTGGCAATTGCTGCCAGACTGGGCCACCCTCGATAAAACCGCTGCCTGCTTGCTGCTTGCGTCCAGCGCCATCGGTTGCGGCGCAGGGGCAGTCATTTACCTGAATGACAAATGGCAGTTGCCGGTGCAATTCGGTTCCAAATCCCTGCAAGACTTTTTTGCCTACGACTTTTACACCGCCAAGCTTTACCGCCTGACTGTAGTGTTTGCCGTCGATTCAGTTTCAAAAGTGATTTACTGGCTTGACCGCTATATTGTGGATGGGGTGGTGAACTTGGTAGGCTTGGCCACTCTTTTTGGCGGGCAGAGCTTAAGGTACAATGTTTCCGGTCAGAGTCAGTTTTACCTGCTGACCATCCTCATCGGAACCGCATTCATCGGACTTGTGGTCAGCTGGCCATTGCTGTCTCGCCTTTCCCTGATTGTGGGAGCCGGTTGAACTGATTTGAGAGCTTAGATGTGATATTTTAGATTTAACAGTGAATCTAAAATATCACATTCATGGTAGAGTATAAGCATCAATTTAAATTTCAAATTAAGAGAGGAGAACATGAGCGGAAAAAATCAGAGGCTGCCTCTTTCCCGACGAAATTTGCTCAAATTAGGCGCAGGGGCGATAGGGACAGGGGCGCTGACAGCAGGACTCGGCTGCAGCAATAAAAATCAGGCTGTTTCCGAACCAACCAAGGCGGCTGTTTCCGAAGCACCCAAGGGGGCTGCTTCCCCAATAGCCATTAACCATAATGACATGACCCCCGATCAGATTGTGCAACATTTAATGGAGGGGAATCAGCGCTTTGTATCCAACAAACGTACAAGTCCCAACCAAGACACGGCACGTCTGACAGAAGTTGCCAAAGGTCAGAAGCCATTTGCGGCGATTCTCGGCTGTGCCGACTCGCGGGTGCCGGCGGAGATTGTCTTTGACCAGGGACTTGGGGACTTATTTATCTGCCGCGTAGCCGGGAATATCGCCACTCCCGAGGAGATTGGCAGTCTTGAGTTTGGCACCCTAGTATTAGGTGCAAAAGTGATAATGGTACTCGCCCATGAACGATGTGGGGCGGTAGACGCCACAATCAAAGGCGCTCAAGTTCCCGGTCAAATTGGCAGTTTGCTAGAGGCCATTAAACCGGCTGTTGACAAGTCAAAAGGAAAGTCGGGCGACGCCCTTGAGAACGCAACAAAAGAGAATGTTCTGCATCAAGCTGAAAAGTTGAAAGAATCTCCAGTCATTTCTAAATTAATTCAGGAAGGAAAACTGAAAGTCGTAGGTGGTTATTACGATTTGGACACCGGAACAGTAACTATGGTTAGCTAGCCCTCGCTCAATTTATCGTTCCCAGTTCAACCTGGGAACTTCAGATAACGAGAGACAACGTTTCTAAAGGAGCCGAATCGCAATATGCTCAGTACCTTGATATGGTTGCCCGTGGTGGGGGCTGCGGCTGTCGGGTTTTTGCCCGGAAACCACACGGCAAACCGGCTGCGTTTTATAGCGCTGGCGTTCGCAAGCGGTATCCTCCTCTGGAGTTTTTGGCTGTTGAGTCAGTTTGACTTAACCGCTTCAGGATTGCAGTTTCAAGAGTATTTGCCCTGGATTCCACAGTTAGGTCTTAGCTACAGTCTGGGTGCTGACGGTTTGTCCTTGCCGCTGCTGGTGCTAAGCGCTCTGCTGACCTGGATTGCCATCTATGGGAGTGGCGAAGGAGTTGAGCGCCCCCGGCTTTACTATCCTTTGATTCTCCTCGTCAATTCCGCTATTGCCGGCGCTTTTGTCGCGCAGAATTTGCTGCTGTTTGTCCTGTTTTACGAACTGGAACTCATTCCCCTGTACCTGCTGATAGCGATATGGGGGGGTGAAAAGCGCGGCTACGCAGCCATGAAGTTTCTCATCTACACCGCTGTTTCCGGAATTCTGATTCTAGCAGCATTTCTGGGGATGGCTTGGCTGAGCGGATCGGGAAGCTTCGACTGGAACTCCATCGCCACCGGCTCATTGCCCCTGACGACGCAGCTGATACTGATAACCGTGCTGCTGGTGGGTTTCGGCATCAAAATCCCCCTGGTTCCCCTGCACACCTGGCTCCCAGATGCCTACGTTGAAGCTTCCCCGCCGGTGGCAATTCTGCTGGGTGGCATTCTCGCCAAATTGGGAACTTATGGCTTAGTGCGTTTCGGTTTGCAGCTGTTTCCTAAAACCTGGGCGCTTGTGGCTCCCGGGCTGGCAATTATCGGCGTTGTTAGTGTCATCTACGGCGCACTCACCGCCATCGCCCAAAAAGACATCAAAAGAATGGTGGCTTACAGTTCTATTGGGCACATGGGCTATATTCTAGTCGCTGCAGCCGCCGGTACTCCGCTCAGCCTCCTGGGGGCTGTCGGGCAAATGGTCAGTCACGGTTTAATCTTAGCCATACTGTTTCACTTGGTGGGCGTCGTCGAGAAAAAGGTGGGCACCCGCGAATTGGACGTACTCAATGGCTTGATGAATCCCATCCGGGGTTTGCCCCTCACCAGCGCCCTGCTTGTTTTGGCCGGCATGGCCAGCGCCGGCATTCCGGGCATGGTGGGCTTTATTGCTGAATTTCTCGTGTTTCAGGGCACTTTCTCGGTTTTTCCAGTCCCAACTCTTCTGTGCATTATTTCCTCTGGCTTAACCGCCGTTTACTTCGTGATTCTGCTCAACCGCACCTGTTTTGGCCGGCTGAACAACTCTCTGGCGTATTATCCCAAAGTCCGCTGGCCCGAGCGCACACCGGCTCTCATTTTAGCAGGCATTATCTTCTTCCTGGGAATACAGCCGGCGTGGCTTGTGCGCTGGAGTGAGGCAACCACCACCGCAATGGTTGCTGCTGTTGAGATTAATAGCAATCAGCAAGTAGCTACAAGGATGGAGCTACCCGCCAAGGAATAACAGGGAGGGTGTTTCTTCGGGGCGCACCCCACTCCATTGGTGTAAACTTAAGATCCGGGCGAATGGAATGAGCTTGTTGGCGAATTCCTGAAGGGTAACACCCCACATGGGATCCCTCGCACGCCTCTTATATCATCTCCGGTCAATTGCCCGTATCCAATTTTTCTATCCCTCTTCCTCTTTCTTCTTCCTTCTTGGCGCTCCTTCA
>CAZJNL010000725.1:0-3516 GCA_964546515.1 uncultured Oscillatoria sp. | reverse complement strand
CAAATCCACCCAGTCTCTCGCTGACGCTACAGTCAAACCCTTAGGACTGACCATCCCAATAGGAGCGCGATTGCTATCCTGCGGCACGCCAAAAGTGAACTGATTCTGCCAATTCCCCCCTAGAATTTCGTAATCCGCAGCCACACTAATATCCGGATTGATGTCATCTATAGGCACTAAAACCAAATCTCTCAGTGCCGCACGCTTACTGCTCGCATTAAAAGCAATGCTACCTGCCCCCCTGCTGTAGCTATCCAGCCAGTAATTGCCCGGATTTTCCACAGCCTTGATAATCTCCTCAACATCATAAATAAAAGTAGCGCCCTTTTGCTCAGGAGAAGAAGACTGCAATTGCACCCCAGGATAAGAAACCGTCAGGTATTTGTCATCACTTGAAAGCACCAAGTCAGTGGTGAGTCCCTTCGGAATGGGCCGGGTGGCCGCCACCAATTGCGGTGAGGGACCTAGCGGGTCTTTAATAATCCCAATATTACTGCCGGCCCTCGGCCCACTGACACTCGGTGCATATGCTTCAGAGCCGTCATTAATCGCCGCGACAAACGCATACCGCCCATCCCGCATCACAGTTACCGCCACCGCCCTGTTGACATCGAAGTAATCTTGTGCGGTGTCGAGCGAGAGCCCTGCGTAGCGAGTAGTCGCGGCAAAATTCAGAGAGTCATCATTTGTAATTTCCAGCACACCAAAGCCCTGAGAGTCTCTGAACCGATTGGTAAAAGCCATCTTCATAGGATTGGAGGTAGGGGCAATTCCCTCCGTCCCCGGTATCCCTAGCATTCCCGGTGATGATGTCGAGATTGCTCCTATCTGTTCGCGCCACTTGCGGGAATTTTGATTCAAATCTGTGGGCCGGTCATTCCGGTCGATATTGACGACAAAAATGTAACCGATCAGCGCTGTGGCGAACAGACGGCGTCCGTCGCTGCTAATAGCAATCTGGCGCAGTCCCGAAGGCGCAGGACTGACCGAAATCGTGTGGATTACCTGATGATAAGTTTCAGAGAACGGGTCAATATCCAGGAGGTAAATACTGCCGCTGGCACCGTCAGCAATATAGGCGAACTCCTCTGATGGATCAATAGCAATTGTTCGCGGTTTCGCACCGGCAGGCAAATCAATAGGCTCTACCTCCGGCGTTTCCGGATTAGTATCCACTTGGCGCAGCGCCATCAAATCTGCCACCGCCACGCGACCAGACTGTTCCAGAGGCACATAAGCTCTCGTCGCACTAGCAACCGCCGCCAATTCCGCCGGACCGTCCTGCCGGTCAGCAGTCCCCACCGGGATGCGAGCTGTTAGCTTCTCACTGCTCTTACCGGCAGTCCCCAACTGCTTGCCATTTATAACACTAATTACATCCTCAGACTGCTGCGCCACTAATGCCAGCTCAACACAGTTAGGCGCTAGCCGAATATCTTCTTCGCTGTCCAGTTCGACAATCTCGTAATCTTGCTGACCCGGACCCAGCTGCTCTTTCTGCTGGCGCGACAAAACAATTCGGGATTCGCCGAGGGGTACAGTATAGGGCACCTTAACCGCGACTTCATACTGGTTGGACTCTAGCTCTTTCCCGGATTCAGGCAGCACCTCACCTTCATAAACCCTATTCCCAACGTAAAATTTGGCAGTCAAGTCTGTAAAATTGCTGCCGATACCGCCGAAGTCGTTCAGGAAATTGCTCCCTCTGAGAAACACAACCGGCTCGCTGTTCTCAAATCTCAGCTCGGCTTCTTGAAGCGCCGGTGGGGACAGGGGATCTGCCTCCTGAGCCGGTGCGTTCAAAACTGCCTTGAAGGACGGAATCCCCTCTGGGTTAAGCTCGACACCCGCTGTGTTAACAACCGGCAGTCCGACCTTAGGAATTGCGATCACCTCCACCGAGTCCGATTGCAGATATTTAGCCAAGTACGCGAGGAGTAAGGCTGTCGCGACAAATTGAGTGGTTGTTGCTGCAATTATCCCGATAAAACCAAGTCGCGCTGCCAGATGGGTGGTTTGAAGGCTTAGGTCAGTAGCAATCGAGATGGCGTCTGCAGCAGCCGACGAGGGGGCGAATGGATTAAAACCGGTTGGGTTATATCCAGGGACAAAGTAATTAATTACCCATCTGCCCGAAGTATTTACACCGTTCCACGGCGGCGAACTGGTGCGGATGGTTCCGCCAGACACCACACCCGTTTCTTCTATCAGCCAAGTTGGGTTCCAAGTGCCTTGAGCGTCTGGTAATGCCCCTTCTCGCATGAAGAAGACTTGGGTTCCTTCCGGCAACCCAGCCGGTGCGGGAATTGCCAGCTGCGCCGGCACCTTCATCGGGTCATCCCCAGCATCTAAATTGAACGCACCGGCAAACCCCAAACCCTCAGGAATGGGAAGCGATAAATCCTCCCGAGTCAGCGGTGTCAAACTGACAGTTGTGTCCTCTTCTAGAGCGCCAGGAGCCACCATTACCATTGAGCCATCAGAAGCTCGCACCACACCCCCAGTATCTCCCAAAGTTGCCGGTCCAAGCTGCGGATTTTGCACCCGGATTGGAATAACTTCCACCGCTGAACCGTTGCTAACCGTTACAGTAGCGTCCCCCGACTTCAATGCGGTAACTAAACCATCCTCACTCACGCTCAAAACCGATGGGTCACTCACCTCATATCGCGTCCCCGACTCATCAGTATTTAAGTCAGGCTCATTGGGGAATTCGTTTACCCTCACCGACAATTGCCGCGTCCCCCCAACCGGTAGAGAGACCGCATCTGGGTAAGGATCTAGCCCATAGAGTTGGGCGAGATCCACACTAAATTGTACTTCACTGTCCAAACTGCCTGAATCATTGGTCGCCGCCGGCACAAGGGTGAAGCGAATCCCCTCAAACCCCGACACATTGCCATTTTCATCTATCGCCCGCAAATAAAGGGTGTGACTTCCCTCTGACAGCGCCCCGCCAAATATTTCCTCTAAGGCGTCCCGATCTAATGAAAAAGTTCCATCCTCCGCCAGTCGGCTAGCAATCTCAGTAAAGCTCTCCACCGGCATCCCCTCAAAACCGGCACGCAAGCTGAAAATCCCGCTGACATCAATAACAGTACCGACAATCGTCGGGTCAGAGGTAATCCCATCTGCAGTGTCCTCACCCGTATCGTTCTCTAGATATGCCGCAATTTCAGGGGGTTCGGTGTCCGCTGAATTGATTTCATCTAAAATTTGTCCCCCCAAAACTGTCCCGCGCCAGTCTAGGGATGGTACAATTATATTATTTAGCGATGGGGCTGTGCCAGTCGCGCCGGCGACCTGAAACATCACATCGTTGTAATCCTTATCCGCACCGGCATTCACCTGCATATCTTCAATAGCAAAAGCGTACCCCTTGCCGGTGACATCAGCTATCTGCCCTGAATTGAAAGCATCCCTGGGGTTAGATGTGGCTAATGAAAACAGGGGGCGGCGCGTGCCGGTGAGTGCCGGATTGTTAAAGACATCCTGTATCTTATTCCGGGGGGCTAA
>CAZJNL010000724.1:0-3517 GCA_964546515.1 uncultured Oscillatoria sp. | reverse complement strand
GGGGGTATCTTTTGCCGACTGGGCGTTGACTGGCCTTTAATATTTACTTTATAAATCATCTCTCAGGGTTTGGCTTGCAGCTGCGCAATCCCGGAATCGCTGGCGAGACGAAAGCACAGCGGACATCAAATTCTGACTGGCAAACAGGCGCTTGACATAATCTGAGCAAGACTCGCCTTGGTGCAGCATTCTGTGGGCGCAGTCAAAGCCTTTTATGGGAGAAATATAGGTCTGGTACGCATCGATAGAGCCAAGGGCTATTTGTCGTGCAACAGAATCAAAGGTGCTAACTTGCATAAATTTTATGGTTAAGATAAAATAGCAAGGACTTTCTAATACCACAAACAGACCTCTCGGCATCTCTGCCAAAAGGTTGAGTTTTAAGAGGTCATGTTAGGATATAAAGGCAAAAGCAACAGAGGGTGCATCCGACTAAAGCTAGTTTCCAGGCGAGCGCGTTCCTCACGCAAGGGCAGACTTTCGCCCGCCGGAGAGGGCTAATTGTATAACTGGCAAGGCAGGTTATACTGCGAGCCGGGATTCAAAAGTGGGATGCTCCCAGAAACAGACATAGGAGGAAATCTAAACAATGGAAATGAAACAGTTGGGTTCCACCGGCATCACTGTCAGCGCAATCGGTCTGGGTACAATGCCACTGTCTTTAAGCGGCAGACCCCCAGAATCGCAAGCCATTGAGGTTATCCACAAAGCTCTCGACCTCGGCGTCACCCTAATCGACACAGCTGACGCCTACTGCCAAGATGAATCCGACAAGCACCACAGCGAGCGACTCATCGCTAAGGCACTCGCGCAGTACAGTGGCGATGTCAGCAATGTAATCGTCGCCACCAAGGGCGGTTTGATGCGTCCCGGTGGTAGCTGGACGCGCAACGGCAACCCCGAACACCTGCGCAAGACAATTCGGGAAAGTTTTCAGGCGCTGGGGGGGGAGAAACCTATCGATGTTTGGCAGTACCACGCGCCGGATACTGAATACACGATTGAGGAATCGCTCGCACCGGCAGTTGAAGCAGTAAATGAGGGGCTGATTCGCTTTGTTGGTGTATCTAATTTCTCTGTGGAGCAAATCAAACGCGCCCGCAATGTGGTTGAAATTGTTTCGGTACAAAACCAGTACAATCCCTGGCACCGGCTGCCGGAATTTGACGGCGTGCTGGAATGCTGCGAAGAGGAAGGGCTGACGTTTTTGCCTTGGAGTCCGCTGGGCGGGAGGCGTCGCGTTAGTCTGCTGAAAGAGATTCCTGGGATAGTGCAGCTGGCTGAAGAAAAAGGCGTCTCAATCTACTGCCTCGTGCTGGCGTGGCTGCGGGCTAAATCCCCCTGCGTCTTGCCTATCCCCGGTGCCACCAAGGTTTCCAGCATTGCCGACTCCGTGAGCGCCCTCAAGGTAAAGCTGACTGCTGAGGAAGTGCGGCGCATCGAGCGGGCAACATCTGTTTTCTTTTGAATTTTGAATTGGGAATTTTGAATTAGAGTCGCTAATCTTTAATTCAGACTTCCCAATTCATCCTTCCTAATTATAGCCTGAGAGGCATTTATAAATAAAAAGTTAAGCCAGAATTAACCGGGTTTCTTGTGGTGGGGAAGCCGGAAGAACCGTAGGCACAGGCGTCGCGCCCGTAGGCACAGGCGTCTCGCCTGTGCTCCTATAAAAGAAACCCGGTTTCTGGCCCCCACTCGCGCTTAACAATTACTTTATAAACACGCTCTTAGCCCAGTTTATCAAAGACCTTAAACATGGGGAGATACATGGACATCAGAATGGAACCGACCAGACCAGCGATGCCAACCATCATCACCGGCTCCAAGATACTGGTTAGCCCTTTAACGGCTTGCTCCACTTCATCTTCGTAGAATTCCCCCACTTTCAGCAGCATTTTGTCGAGTTCGCCGGTTTCTTCACCAATAGCCATCATGCTAAGTGCCATCTCCGGAAAGACATTCTCTCTGGTAAAGGCAACGGTTAAACTGCCGCCCTGCTCAACGTCTGCCTTGGCATGTAAGATGGCATTGGTGAGTACCTGATTTCCCGCCGTATCGGCGACAATTTCAAAGCAAGTCAGCAGCGGCACCCCAGCGCCGGTCAGCATGCCAAAAGTGCTGCAAAAGCGAGCGACCGCTGCTTTTCTTAGCAAGTCTCCAATTAAAGGGAGATTCAGCATAAGGCCATCAATTTGCACGCGACCGACGGAGGTTTTGTAGTAGGCATCGAAAGCTATCTTGCCCACAAAAATCGCAGCGATGAGTGAGCCGAATTTCCAAGGAGAGCGGAAAAACGCACTGCAGGCTAGCATGAATAGGGTGAAGGGAGGTAATGTAGTCTTCAAATCCGCGAAAATATTGGCAAAGGTGGGCAGCAGAAACGTCGTCATTCCGAAGAACACTAGGAGGGCTATAGTCCCGACGGCTTTAGGGTAAGCCGACGCTGCCTTGATCTGGTTCTGCAGCCGAGTGGACTTCTCAAGCATGGTGGCTAATCGGTTGAGCACTATGTCGAGAACGCCGCCGATTTCTCCCGACTCAATCATGGCGCAGTAGAGCCGGTCGAAGCAGTCCGGATGTTTTCGCATCGCCTCCGCGACGGCTCCCCCGCCTTCTATATCGATCTTAATTCCCCTGAGAGCTTTTTTGAGCTTGGGATTGCGGCATTGATTGTGTAAAACGCTGAAGGCTCTCACTAAGGGAAGACCGGCGCTGAACATGACCGCCAGCTGGCGCGAAAAAACGGCTTTATCTTTGACCGTCACCTTGGCAAGCGCCATTTCGAGTTGATTGAGGTCAAAGCTAAACCCCGGGCTTGCCCTGTGTTTACGAAACGGCTCCGATCTGGCAACAGAAGTCATAGTCTACCTCCAATAAAGTTAAAAGTTAAAAGGCATGTCAAATAAAACTGAATAAGGCAAGCAGGCACTTTCTCAGCAGAGCTTTTCAGCTTGCTGCTGGGTGAAAAGCTCCCGCCAGCTTTGAGTTGGAGATTTAAAATTTGCAATTAAGCAAGCGAGCAAAAAACCTGAAACGAGGGTTATATCCTGTCTGCAGCAGCTCTGACAGTGGCAGCAGGACAGCTGCAACAGTAAACAGCATTTTTACCTAAATAAACAGACCTAATAAATACGGATATAGAAAGTAATGAAAAAGCAATCCAGCAAGGCTGTGTTGCCAGTTTGGCATTTTGTTACAAAAACTTACACGCTTTCCTGGAAGCTAGCTCATTGATTCGCTGTCAGCAAGCAGGTCGGACGCTGGTAGCGACCGGCGCGATAGGGCTGGAAGTCTTTTGTCAGAAGTCTTTCGGCTTGGCTGTGGGAATTTGCATCGGGCTAGGGCTTGCAGGCTCCACCCGCAGGTCTTGGTTGATCGCCAGACCAACGCCAACTATGGCGACGGCATCGACCTCTCCTGTAACCAACTTGAAAGGATCGGCTTGAACCGCTACCCGCAATCGCTCTACTTCATCCAGTTGGCTGGCTATTCCCAGTTCTACTGCTTTGTTGAG
>CAZJNL010000723.1:0-3518 GCA_964546515.1 uncultured Oscillatoria sp. | reverse complement strand
AGTATTGGGGGGCAGGGGGGAATCGATTCGGCAACCCTCCTCGACATCCTCTGCGCCCCCGGCTTTTCCACCCGCGAACAGGCGGATTTGACCAGCGGTCGCGGCGTGGGAATGGCTATCGTGAAAAATGCAGTGCTGGAACTGGGGGGCACCCTGACGCTAGAGACGCAACCAGGCACCGGCAGCCGGTTTAGGATTCAACTGCCACTCACCCTGGCAATCGCCGACGCCCTGATCGTCTCTGTAGCTGGGCAAACCTTTGCCGTTCCGCAGTCTTCTGTGCTAGAGGTCATCGAAGTGCAATCCACAGCTTGCACTCGACTGGAAAACAGCGAAATCATTTCCTACCGTGGCGGCGTCTTGCCGATCATTCGCCTAGCGCGTCTGTTTGGCTTGAGCGAAGCCGAGCGCAGAGGGGAAGCGGCACCTCGGAAGGTCGGGCTGGGAGTTCGGTCGCCCGATAACACGGGTAGGAACTCTGAGCCGTTCGCCCCTGCGGAACACGAGAGAACTTCGCCCCCTGAGCCAAACACCGCTCCTGCACGCTTCTACGCCTTCGTAGTCGGCAGTGGGCTGAGTGCGGTCGGCATCGCGGCTGACAGCATTCTCGGACTGCGGGAAATTGTCGTGCGCCCCCTCACCGATCCCCTGGTTCAGGTTCCCGGAATTGCCGGCGCTACCGACCTCGGTGACGGACGTGTGGTTTTAATTCTTGACACAGCTGCCTTGACGAGATTTTAGATTTTAGATTTTAGATTTTGGACTGTCAATGAAATTCCCAATCCGGGCCGGTAAAAATCCAAAATATGCCAGCCCACCTTGACCAACAGCTTGCAACGAGATCGCCTATGTTAAATACCCAGAATGGTTCCGAAACTTACATCCTTTTTGAACTGGCCGGCACAACTTATGGCATCCGCTCGAAAATTGTGCAGCAGATGGAAATGGTGGAACGCATCACGCCGGTGCCGAACACTCCAACATTTGTGGAAGGGGTAGTATTTTCTCGCGGTCAGGTGATTCCAGCCATCAATTTGCGCGTGCGATTTGGGTTCGAGAAAATTCCTTATGATGGCCGCTCTCGCCTGATTGTGATTCACACCGGCAGCCGCACCGCTGGCATGATTGCAGACACCGCTCGCGAATTTGTCTCTATTCCGGCAGAGGCAGTTCAAGAACCCCCCGAAGCCATTTCGGGTGTGAGCGGGAGATACATAGAGGGAATCGCCACCTTAGGCGAAAGGATCGTGCTGATTCTAAATGCTGAGGAACTGCTGAAAGCCACGGAGACGATAGCGATCGCGCCGGCAGGTGCGTGACTCGGATGCAGGTAAATAAACGCAACCCAAAACCAAGCCCTCCACCCAGCCCTACAAAGAAAGGGAGTGGGGAGATGGCAGAGGGAGAAGTAAGTCATTTAATTTCGCGTTCGCCTATTCAGGTTAAAAGGTAACTATTATGGGGATTTATTCCCTGGCATTTTTGTCAATTGCAATTTTTGCTCTGGCAATTGTTGCCCAAGCATTCTTCGGGCGCAAATCCAACGACAAGCTGAAAATCGAAATCGCACAGGTGCGCCAGCAAGGCGAGGAAATAACGAAAGCGGCTAACGAAATCTCCCAGATTGCGGAATTAGTAAAAGACGGTGTTCAGACGCAGCTGCAATCCCTCGACGAAACCGTGAGCAGCACGAATCAAATGACGGCATCGCTGAAAGAGACTGCCACACAAGCTGAATCAGTGGCCACTTTAACGGAACAGTTCGTCTCCTCCATAAACGAAATCGGGGCTTCCATCGAGGAAGTCACCGGCAGCACGGTGGATCTGGCATCGGGAATCAGGGAAACTGCAGCTTCCATAGAAGAAACCGCCAGTTCGATTCAAAGCGTCACGGGTACTACTCAGGAAATGGCCACCTCTGCCACCCAGGTGACTACCTCCATGACCGAAATCACCAGCTCTATCAAAAGTGTTAATCGCGATACAGACAGCCTAGCCAGCGCCATCAACCAAACCGCCGCCTCCATCGAAGAAATGACCCGTTCGATTCAGGGTGTGGCGGCGAACGCCGATGAGGTGACTGCCGCCGCTGAGGAGACGACTGCCTCGATCAATGAAATGGCAGCATCCATCGAACAGGTTTCGGCGACTACAGAAAACGTAGCGGCGATGGTGGAAGAGGTTGCCACCTCGATGGAGGAAATGGCCGGTTCCATCGGGGGGGTGGCGCAGAACGCCGAACGGATTACCGACGTCGCCACCAATGCCGCCACCAGCGCCATCCAGCTCGAGCGCTCGATCCGTTCCGTGACAGCGCTGACCAAAAAAGCCGATGAAGTGACGCGCCGGGTGGCGCGAGATGCCGAAGAAGGCGGCGCAGTTGTGCAAAAAGCCATTTCCGGACTCAGCCGCGTGCGCGACTCAATGGTGCTCTCAGCGGAGGTGATTCGCGAAATGGGCAAGCGCACTGGCGAAATCAGCAGCATCGTGGACACGATCAACCTGATCTCGGAGCGCACTAATCTGCTATCGTTAAATGCCTCTATCGAAGCGGCGCGGGCGGGTGAAGCGGGGCGCGGCTTTGCTGTCGTCGCGGAGGAGATCCGCAATCTGGCTGACCGCGCCGCCCGGGCCACTACTGATATCGCTGGGATTATCAAAGCCTTGCAAGGCGTGGCGCAAGAAGCTGTGGCGACTTCTAATGAAGGCGTGCGGGTGGCGGAAGAAAGTGGCAGCCTCGCCGAAGCAGGTGTGGGCGGGTTGAAAAAAATCCTGGCCGGTGTGGAAGAAACCGCGCAACTGGTGAGCCAAATTGCCCGGGCTTCGGAGGAACAGCTCACCGCTGGGCAGACGGTAGTCAGCGCCGTCAACACCACGGTAAGCCAAGCGAAAGAAGTGGCCAAAGCCACCACGGAACAAGCCAAAGCCTCGGCAGCTATCGTCCTGTCCACCGTGCAAATGCGCAAAATCACTCAGCAGATGACGCAGGCGATGAACGAACAAGCGCGGGCGGCGCGTGACGTGATGAAGGCGGGGCAAAATACGGCCAGTCTGGCGGGGCAAGTGCGCAAAGCCACTTCGGAACAGGCCAGCGCAGTCAATCAGATTATGAAAGCAGTAGAATCGATGCGGCGCGGTGCTGCAGCCACGACCCGCGCCCTGGCCGAACAGTCGGCAGCAGGAGATCAAATCTCCCAAGAAGCGGAGCGCCTAGCCCGTTTGATTTCTGGCGTCAGCAGGGCGATGAGCGAACAAGCCACTGCTGCAATTCAAATCACAAAAGCGGTGGAGAGCATGCGCCGGCAGTCCGATCAAGTGGCCAAAGCAATGGTCGAGCAAGGGCGGGCCGTTAAGGATATGGCCCCCGCAACGCAAAACGTTTCCAAACAGATCGGTGGGATCAACCGCGCCAACCGCGAGCACTCCACCGGTTCGGCACTGATTCTTAAATCCCTGGGGGACATTCGCCTGATTGCCGAACGCAACGCCTCTGGGGTGAAAGAAACCCAGCGCACCAC
>CAZJNL010000722.1:0-3520 GCA_964546515.1 uncultured Oscillatoria sp. | reverse complement strand
ATCAGGTCGTCATCTTCCCCATCCTCGTCGAGGTCATAGGTACTCTCATCGACAATCAGCGCATCAATCTCTTCTTCATCATCGAGAAAGCCGTCGGGCTCGTGGGCCTCTCGCGCTATCAGGCGACCGGTGTTTTCCAGCCAGTCTAGAAGGGAAAACTCTTGCTTCAATGGAATTACCTCAGCTGGCTGATTGCGAGGTTCCTCACGCAAAGAAGGGTTATACATACGGTCAACTCCCACAACTAAAGGCGCTCGGACATTGTAGCTCACCGCTTTTGCACCGAGCCATAAGTATCTTACACGAGCAGGTTGAGAATATGATTACGATCAGTTGTCAAGCTGTCTAGAACAGAGTATACCGGGAGCGAACTGAGCATGGGCACGACTGCAGCAGTCCTTTATCTAAAGGACGGTTACGATACGAGCGGTAACAAGCTGCTCGGTCGCCAAGCGGCGGGTGAGGGTTTTCTCAAAGGTTTAGTCCAGCACGGAACCGCTGAGCGCCTGTACTGTTGCGCTCAGAACCGTGAAGAATTCGCCGACTTTTGCAAGCTGATCGACCCCTGGGCGAAACAGCGCCCCCGGCAAGTGCGGTGGCTGCCCTTTGACGATCCGAGAGTTCTTGCCGAACCGGGTGCCCTCTACAAACCCGACCCGCTGATCGGCGAACTGGCTTGGCAGCGGCGATTTTTTGACCAGCGGGCTTACAGCCTGTGCGGCGTCACCCACACCATCGCCAGCAAGGGCGTTCTGCAAGCGATTGGCGACCTGCTGGTTGCGCCGGTGCAACCTTGGGACGCCCTGATCTGCACCTCAAAGGCGGTGAAAACGGCAGTGGAGCGCCTGCAGGGAACCTGGGCTGAGTATTTGGCGCAGCGAATCGCAGGCGGGACGCCTGCGCTACCGGGCGCTGCGCCCTTTCCGGCACTAATGCTGCCGGTTATCCCCCTGGGGGTCGATTGTGATGCCTTCCAGGGGGGACAGCATTCCAAAGACACCCGCAGCCGGCTGCGCCAAAAACTCGGCATTCCCGACGGTGACATCGCTGTTTTGTTCGTGGGGCGGTTAATTTTCTCTGCCAAAGCGCATCCGGTTCCCATGTATCTGGCTTTGGAACGGGCTGCCCAACTGACCGGCGCTAAAGTTCACCTGATCCAAGCGGGCTGGTTTGAGGACCCCAGAGATGAGCAGGACTTCACAAATACGCCTAAAGTCTTCTGCCCATCTGTGCGTGCGATTTTTGTGGACGGACGCCAGCCAGAAATTCGTTCCGGCATCTGGCATGCGGCGGATATTTTTATCTCTGTGTCTGATAACATCCAAGAAACGTTTGGGCTGACGCCGATTGAAGCGATGGCGGCTGGACTGCCGGCGATCGTCTCGGACTGGAACGGATATCAGGAGTCTGTGCGGCACGAAATCGACGGCTTTAAAATTCCGACGCTGACGCCCCCACCGGCATCCGCCCTCGATCTAGTATGGAGTTATGTTGGTGACAGCTTGAATTACAGCACTTATATTGGCCATGCGGCGATGGTGACGGCTGTCGATGTGGACGCTTGCGCCCGAGCGCTGGCAACCTTAATTGGTAATCACGGGCTCAGACAGCGCATGGGAGAAAATGGCCGCGCTCGGGCGAGGGAGGTCTACGACTGGAAGGTTGTGATTGCCGCTTACGAACAGCTGTGGGCAGAATTGGCAACGCTACGCGCCAGTGCGCCGGAGTCCGCCCCGGTGCCTGCCGGTGCGCCCCCCTATCCCCTGTGCGACGATCCTTTCCGGCTGTTTGGCCACTACCCAACAGCGCAGCTCACCGGCGAGATGGCTCTCGGCCTGGGGTCAATGGCCGCACCGGCCAGCCTGAATCAGCTGCGAACCACTTGGATTGCGAATTTTGGCAGCGGTAAGCGAGTGCCGGCGGCTACCCTAGACCGGATTTTAGCCGCAATTGCAACAGAGGGGCCTTTGTCTGTTGGGGAAATCCTCCGCCGCTTTGCCGGTTCAGACGCTACAGCAGTGGCTTATCTGTCCCGCTCTCTGGTTTATATGATAAAATTCGATATCCTGCGGCTGCAATAATTTGGGGTGATGGCGTGGGGTTTCTGGGAGCAGGTGGGGTTAAGAAACCCGACTTTAAGAAAGCGGGTTTCTCGAAGAGGTTAACAAATCCAAAATTGACAAAATCCATGCATCCAAAATTGACATGATTGGGAAAGCAGCACTGTTGGAAGCGATTGCCGGCAAAAATCGCGGACTGCTGGCGACAGAAACTGACAAACAAGCGATTTTAGCGGCGGTGGCGCAGCTGGAAGACCGCAACCCCACGCCGCGACCGGTGGAAGCGCTCGATTTGCTCGATGGCGACTGGCGACTCGTCTACACTACCAGTCGGGGTCTTTTGAACCTTGACCGCCTGCCTTTGGCTAAGCTGGGACAAATTTATCAGTGCGTCCGCGCCAGAGAGGCGAAAATTTACAACATTGCTGAAGTGTACGGCTTGCCCTATCTGGAAGGGTTGGTCAGCGTTGCCGCTACTTTCGAGCCGGTTTCGGAAAGGCGAGTTCAAGTTAAATTTAACCGGTCTATTGTCGGTTTGCAGCGCTTAACCGGCTATCAGTCACCTGCTTCTTTCATCGCGCAAATAGAAGCGGGTAAAAAATTTGCCGCCCTGGATTTTTCCCTGGACAGTCGCGAACAGCAAGGCTGGCTGGATATTACTTATTTAGATGCGGACATGCGGATAGGTCGCGGCAACGAGGGCAGTGTGTTCGTGCTCACAAAGGTGTAGTATGAGACTGTCACAAGGGCAGCTGAATCAGCTCAACACTTGCCCCCGCAAATTTCAACTGACTTTTATCGATCAGCTGGCCTCGCCGGTATCCCCGGAACAGCAAGAACAGCTTGCTTGGGGGACAAGGTTTCACTTGCTAATGCAGCAGCGAGAGCTGGGTTTGCCCATCGAATCGCTTGTGGGAGAAGAGCCCCAGCTGCAGCGCTGTTTTGCGGCGCTCCTCGATGCGGCACCGGAAATTTTTGCGGCGGCGGGGGCAGGTGTTAGCCCGGTTTTTCGGGAAGCGGAACACGAGCGCATTTTGCATTTTAACGGATATTTGCTGACGGTTCGCTATGACTTGCTGATTGCTGACGGCAAACAAGCCCAAATCCTGGACTGGAAAACTTATCCCCGCCCGCAAAACCGGCAGAAGTTGGCAGATAACTGGCAAACGCGGCTGTATCTTTATGTTTTGGCGGAAACGAGCGATTATTTGCCCAAGCAGATTTCTATGACTTACTGGTTTGTCCAGTCTGCCGGTGAGGGGGTGCCGGTGCCGCAAAGTCTGAAATTTGCTTATAATGCCACCCAGCACAAGAAAAATTTGGCTTCTTTAACGCGCCTGCTGAGCAATCTGACCGGCTGGCTGCAGCGCTATCAAGAGGCGGGAGAACCTTTTCCGCAAGTGGGCGAGGATGCCGGTCAGTGCCGGTTTTGTCCCTTTGCGGTTCGCTGCGGGCGCACT
>CAZJNL010000721.1:0-3529 GCA_964546515.1 uncultured Oscillatoria sp. | reverse complement strand
GAAGATACTTGGCGGGTCACTGCCTGGGAAAATAGCTCGGTGCCAGGGTAATATTTAACACAAAGCCCCATTCCTACGATTGTAGAAATGGGGTTTTGTTTATAAATGGCATATTCCGCCGCGCAACAGTCTATCTACCTGTCCGCGTGATTGGTACAGAACCTTTTTTTGAGCATCCTGCGAGTAGTTACGCAGGAGAGGTGCCCTTTCGCCGGCAACAGGGAATGACTGCTGTGACACTGTGCGATGCAATCGCGCAACAGCTGCACTCCTCGGCGCGTGAATCTTCCAGGTGAGATACTTTATCGACTTTTCCCCAACCGGCAGAACACTCACCGGCAGCAACCTCGATAGAAATTGGTTGCGTTCGCCCTCTCTGCAACGACTTTTGGCGCACCGGCAATCCGAGGCATCTGGTATACAAGCTGGTTTCTATGCCTCCAAGACTTGACGGATGCGTCGCTCTAACCGTTCGAGATCCAGACCTCCTTCGTCGCGACAAATACGGCGCACAGTCGCGTTGACGCCAGTCAAATCTGCCAGCAAATCTTGCAGAATGTCCTGCTGCTGGCGCGACTGGATAACCTCACGCGGTTCTTGCACGAGATCCCGCACGATGGTGTCTTCAGCACGGGCCGCGACAATCGGGTCGCTTTGCCCTTCTATATGAACGAAAGTCCGCCGTCCCGGTCCGCGATCTTCCTCCACCGGCACCAGCGCTGTTACCCGATCCGAACGCACATATTTGCCGAATCCAAGATGGACTAGCACTGAAGATTGAATTTTCATAAATATTCGCGTTTAGTTTGTTAACTACCTCTATTTTAACATAAATAAAATCGGCATTACACTTCCTGTAAATTGCGGTTTTTAGCCCTATAAATGCGGGTGTTTACTCACCTGTCAAGCGCCTCAAAGAAGGCGGATGCCACCTTGATTGCAACCGCTATTGAGGAGGTCACACCGGCTCCCCCCAACCCAACAGATTGGCAAACTTTCCCAGCTGTCTAGAAGGGAATCTCAATCTTTCATGCGCGAGGATCGCAACCGCTCAATCTTATCCAGGTAATCAGGCACAGGTTCGCCGCCAACCAGACAAGCTTCCCTATCCACATGAATCAAATCTTCCCCCCAAAACACCTTGCCCAACTCCACAGATTTTCCTTTATCCGGCTTCCAGTCCGCACTGAAATACTTGCGGTCGCCATCCACAACTGCCCCATCAAATAAATGCCCAATGCAAAAATAAACATCTTGCAAAACTAAAGGCACAGATGGCCGGTGCAACTGCCCCCGTGAATTGGGACTTCTTGCTTTGTAGTGCGCTCGCGGAAACAAACCGTACAGATTCTTCAAAGAAGCTGAAATTAGCGGCTCTCCATTCAAATGAGTGCGTTTAAGTGCGCCCACCGCAATCCGGCAGTCCACTTCAGCAAGCAAAGCGGGAGCTAGCATCGATTTGAAACGCACCTGCTCCGGCGAGAGATTCGGATAATCCGCAAGCGGGAGCGTGTCAGCATCCAGCACCCGCATCCCCTCATCCAGTACGCTGTAAACCCCATTGCGACTGATAATTTCTGCCAAAGAGACTGGCGAGCACACTCCCTCCACAATCAAAATTTCCGCATTCGGACTCGCTTGTCTTAACCCGCGCAACACCTCTCCCAACACCCCCACGCTTACAGTCACCGGCGGCTTAACCGGATACCCCAGATTGGGTTTGACCAAAATTCGCTGAGCTGCAATCGCAGCCTTTGGTGGCGTGTAGGTAAACGACGCTGTACTCGCAACCTGAACTTGTGCGCTAGAGAAAATCGGCATAGTTGGGCTATTGGGTAGGGTTGGCAGTCATTATGGGAGGTGGATTAGCTTGTACACCGTATTAATTACCGTTCCGACTGCATCTGAAACTGACAGGTATGAAAGGCCCATTTCAAGTACAGCAAGTGCCGCGCTCAACTGGCAAAACCGGCAGCCTGCAAACAGCTTTCGGGCGAACTTATTCCCATCTCTTATGTTACCATAAATGGAACAATTAAAATGGTTATCAGCCACCGGCAGCGGTGGTCCCCAGACAAATGCGAGAGCTCTACCCCCCAATCGAACCCTACAGACAAGGAACCTTACAAGTTTCCGATTTGCACACCCTCCATTTTGAAGAGTCTGGCAACCCCCAGGGAAAGCCAGTCGTCGTGCTGCACGGGGGTCCCGGCGGTGGGTGCCAACCCTTTTACCGGCAGTATTTTCACCCCAGCCGGTGGCGGATTGTAATGTTCGACCAGCGCGGCTGCGGTCAAAGCACCCCCCACGCCGAACTGCGCCAAAACACCACCTGGGATTTGGTCAGCGATATTGAAAAACTCCGAGAGCATTTAGGCATCCAGCAATGGGCTGTCTTCGGAGGCAGTTGGGGAAGCACCCTGTCCTTAGCGTACAGTCAAACCCACCCCTCCCGCTGCTCAGCACTAATTCTGCGCGGCATTTTCATGCTAAGACAGCAGGAATTGCGGTGGTTCTATCAAGAAGGAACCAGTTATATCTTCCCCGAAGCTTGGGAAGAGTATCTCAAACCGATTCCCCCAGATGAGCGCTCCGACATGATTTCAGCCTATCACAAGCGCTTGACCGGCCCAGAGCCGGAAATCAGACTTGAAGCCGCCCGCGCTTGGTCAATCTGGGAAGCCAGCACCAGCCGGCTGCTGCCTGATTCCCAGCTGGTGCAAAAATTTGGGGAAACGGAATTTGCCGAGGCTTTTGCCCGAATTGAATCCCATTACTTCGTCAACAAGGGATTTTTCGCTCCGGAAAATCAATTGCTGCTGAACGCTGACCGCATCCGCCACATTCCAGGCTTTATTGTTCACGGACGCTACGATGTCGTCTGTCCCGTGAAAAACGCTTGGGAACTGCATCAAGTCTGGCCAGAAGCAGAATTTACTGTCATCCCGGATGCCGGTCACTCGATGAGCGAACCCGGCATTCGCAGCGCTCTGATTGAGGCTACCGACAAATTTGCCGCCTTGCCTTAACCCCACAGCTCGCCACCGGCACCAACAGTGCGGTAAATTAAAAAGTGTCGTATCGCTAACACGAGTCCGACTGCAATGAAATCCCAATCCAAATCAAACAAACCCAAATTACCCCCTTTAGTTCCCCGCGAGTCCGAGGAGCTGCAGCGAGCGATTTGCCTGCTGGGAAACCGGACAAAAGGCGAGTTGGGAACCAAGCCTCGCGCTGAGTTAACAGACCTAATTGGCAGCTATCCCAAAACTGTCGAGGAAGCCGCAGAGTGGAAAGCAGCCCTCCGCCAAGTTGCTAAGGACAGGGAGTCCTGATCTGCAGCGTCGCCCAGTCGCACTGCCAGCGCAGCGGACACTCGGCGCAGCGAGGGTTCTTGGCGGTGCAAACTGCCGCCCCAAAGTCCAGCAGCGCCAAATTCCACGCTCCAACTAGCTTCTTGGGAGCGGCTCGCTCGGCTGCCTCCCAAAGCAAACTGGAGCGCCACTTCACCCGACCTCCCTCCAATCCA